>JAIEBL010000265.1:0-2503 GCA_029069015.1 Clostridiales bacterium | reverse complement strand
TGTGGCAATGATCCGCCGCTATGCCGAAAGCTGTCGTATGGCGTTGGATGTTCGGCAAAACGATGCAACGGTTTTCGAACCTTCGTTTGAAAACGCGTTCGATCTTGTGGTTTGCGACGTGCCATGCAGCGGTCTGGGCGATATAGGCAGTAAGCCCGATATTTTATTCAATCGCAGCGAGAGCGATATAGAACCGCTCACAAAAGTGCAAACCGCCATTCTCGATACCGCCAAACGCTACGTAAAGAAGGGCGGGCGGCTTTGCTACTCCACGTGTTCGGTGTTAAAAGCCGAAAACAGCGATATTGCCAATCGGTTCGAGCAAGAAAATCCCGACTTCGTCCGTACGTCGATTCGCTCGCCTTACACGCCAGAACTTGCAAAAGAAGTGTGCTTGTTTCCGCATCTGCACGGCACGGACGGCTTTTATATCACGGCGTTTACGAAGAAAGGATAGAGGAGAAAAAGGGATGCGCAAAGCGCTACTCGATTGTGATCTGAACGAATTGGAAGAGGTTGTCGCCTCGATGGGACAGCCCGCTTTTCGCGCGGGTCAGCTCTATAAATGGTTGCTTTCGGGCGCTGATTTTTCCGAAATGACCAATTTGCCGCTTTCTTTTCGCAATAAACTTTCGCAGAACTACGTCGCGAGAGCCTTGAAAATAGAGCAAACGTATCCGTCAAAAGACGGTTCGATGAAGCTTTTATACCGTTATACCGACGGCAATCTGATCGAGGGCGTATATATGCCGCATGGTTACGGCGATACGCTTTGTGTATCAACACAGGTCGGTTGCCGCATGGGGTGCGCGTTTTGCGCGTCGGGGATCGGCGGGCTCGTACGGAATCTGACGGCGGGTGAGATTGCGGCGCAGGTGATTGCCGTTAATAAACTTTTGGGCGGTAACCACGGTAAAAAACTTTCCAATCTGGTGCTGATGGGCAGCGGAGAACCGCTCGACAACTACGAGAACGTCACGAAATTCATTCGGCTCATGACCGCCGAAGACGGACTGAATTTTTCCTCGAGGGGCATTTCGCTTTCCACGAGCGGCATCGTGGAGAATATTAGGAAGCTGGCGGACGACGGCTTTTCGGTCACGCTTTCGCTTTCCTTACATGCGACGACGGATGACGCACGGCAAGCGCTCATGCCCGTTGCGCGAAAGTACACGCTGCACGAAACGATAGAAGCGATGAAGTATTACTTCAAAAAGACGGGGCGGCGGGTGATCTACGAGTATGCGCTCATCAAAGGGCAGAACATGAGCACGTTCGATGTAAAGCGTCTTGTGGCGATTACGAAGGGCTATCCTTGCCACGTGAACTTAATCAAATTGAACTACGTGGAAGAAAAGGGGCTGGAAGGTTGTTCGGAACAGGAAGCCAAACGTTTTTTGCAGCGTCTGACCGAAGCAGGCGTTTCGGCAACGATTCGCCGATCGTTCGGCAACGATGTCGGCGGCGCGTGCGGACAGTTACGGAGACGGTATGAACAAAACGGGTAGGGTGATACGCGTCCTTTCCGATCGCTTCGTCGTGGCGACGGCACTCGGTGAAGAAATCACGGTAAAGGCGCGAAAGAGACATAAAAAAGACGGATTGCTGGCAGGCGACTCGGTCAAACTTGATTTTTTGGGGGGCGAGTACGTGCTTTCCGAGGTGTTGCCGCGCAAAAATGCGCTCATTCGTCCGCCTGTTGCCAATCTCGATTGTCTGATTATCACGCTTGCCCCTCTGCCGCTACCCGATTTTCTGACGATCGACAAAATGCTGATCAACGCGCACCGTATCGGGCTGGAAACCGTGCTTTGCATCAATAAGTCGGATATCGCGCCGCAAGGCTTTGCAGAAGAAATCATGCGCCAGTATGCGAACGTTGCCGACGAAATCGTGTCGGTGTGCGCGGCAAACGGCGACACAGACGCCCTCAAACCGCTTTTGCGCGGCAAATTCAGTTGTCTTGCAGGACAGTCGGCGGTAGGGAAAACGTCGCTTATCAACGAAATCTGCGGCAAAAACAGACAGGTCGGGGATTTGAGCGAAAAAAGCGGTCGCGGTAAAAACACCACAACGGGCGTAGAGCTGATCCCTTTGGGCGAAAACGGCTTTTTGGCGGATTCTCCCGGGTTTGGCGCACTCGATTTGTTTGAAATTACGTACAGCGAACTTATGCTGTACTACGACGAGTACGTTCGGTTTGCGCATGGTTGCCGCTTTTCCACCTGCACCCACACTGAAGAACCGAATTGCGAAGTGCGCAGTGCCGTTGAGCGCGGCGAACTGAATGCAGAGCGTTACGAGCGCTATAAATTGCTTTACACCGAACTGAAAACAAAAAGTCAAAACCGCAAGTCGTGGAGGTATGCGAATGAATACAAATAGATTGCAAGTGTCGGCTTCGATCCTGACCGCCGATTTCGGAAAAATCGGCGAGGAAATCGCACGCATGGAGAAGAGCGGCGTGGAGATTATCCATTTCGCCGTCATGGACGGCCTGTTC
>JAIEBL010000264.1:2025-6724 GCA_029069015.1 Clostridiales bacterium | reverse complement strand
ACGCCCCCCCGGCCTACACCCAAGCCTCGTATGCCTGTTGGGGGCGTTTTTTGTTTTACATTCACGGAAACAGACTACCCACGGGACGGCGGTCGATTTCGCCGCGATACGGCTCGTATTTGTCGAATACCGAGGTAAGAATTCCCTCGCCCTTGGTGTCGGTCAGGAACTCCGATTTATAGCCGAACAGGCCGCGGCTGGGTACGGAAAATTCAAGCCGCATACGCTCGCCCACGGCGTTCATGGTTTTCAGCTCGCCCTTGCGCATACCCATTTTTTCCATTACGATTCCCACGTGCGGTTGCGGTACGTCGGCAATCAGAATATCGATGGGTTCCATCGTGACGCCGTTTTCTTCTTTGAGGAGTACGCGCGGCATGGAAACCTGAAACTCGTAGCCTTCTCTGCGCATGTTCTCGATGAGAATGGAAAGATGCATTTCCCCTCTGCCACACACGCGGAACGCCTCGCTCGAATCGGTATCCGACACGCGGATACTGACGTCGCGCACCGCTTCTTTATACAGTCTTGCGCGCAAATGACGGCTCGTGACAAACTTACCTTCCTTGCCCGCGAACGGACTGTCGTTAACCGAGAACGTCATTTCCACGCTCGGCTCGCTGATTTTGGGGAACTCGATGGCGGTGGGGTCGACGGGGTCGCACAGCGTATCGCCGATCGACACGCCCTCTACGCCCGCCACGCAAACGATATCGCCCACCGTGGCTTCTTCTACCGCCACGCGCGCAAGCCCTTCGAACTGATAAAGGTTAGTGACTTTCGCCTTGACGGGTGGATGATCGGCGTGGAAGTTGGAAAGCAAAACGTTCATACCCGTTTTAAGCGTGCCGCGCTCGATACGCCCTATGCCGATCGCGCCCACGTAGTCGTTGTAGTCGAGCGCCGAAACGAGCATTTGCACGGGTGCGGTCGCGTCGCCGCTCGGCGCGGGGATATGTCGCACGATCGTTTCGAAAAGAGGGATCAGATCGTTCCCCACATTATTCGGATCAAGCGTTGCCGTGCCGTCGCGCCCGCTACAATAAACGACGGGACTGTCGAGCTGCTCGTCGGTAGCGTTCAGCTCCATAAGCAGTTCGATGACTTCGTCACAGACTTCGCTGATACGCCGATCAGGACGGTCGATCTTATTGATGACGATGATCACCTTGTGCCCGAGTTCGAGCGCTTTACTGAGTACGAACCGCGTCTGCGGCATCGTGCCCTCATAAGCGTCTACGAGTAAGACGACGCCGTTGACCATTTTCAAGATGCGTTCCACCTCGCCGCCGAAATCGGCGTGACCCGGGGTGTCGACGACGTTGATTTTATAGTTGCCGTATTTTACGGAGGTGTTTTTCGCCAGGATCGTGATGCCGCGCTCGCGCTCCAATGCGTTGGAGTCCATGACGCGCTCGGCAACGACCTGATTGGAGCGGAACGCCCCGCCTTGTTTCAACATCTGGTCGACGAGCGTGGTCTTGCCGTGATCGACGTGTGCTATGATTGCTACGTTTCGGATTTGTTCGTTTGTCATACTCTATTGCTCTTCTCTTAAAATTGTTTTTTCTTCCATGCAGTTCGTTAAAATTTCTTCGCTTATGCAAAGGGATCGATGGAGTCGTCTCCGAACGGGTCGTACGGGAACTGCTCTTTGACGGTAAGCGGTTTTTGGGTGTTTTTGCGCTTATCCAAGTATTTGGCAACGCAGATAATAATCAGCACCGCCAAAGCACCGCCGACGAGCGCCACGATATACCACCCCGTAAGGTCGGCGCGGAAATACTCGTACTCTACAAACGACGGATCGTCGCCCGCGTATTTACTGAACAGATAGTACACGTTCTTTTTATCCAAACGGTTGTACTCGTCCATGACGTAGATAAAACCGTCGCTCGAAACGTTCATTTTCTTTGATGCGTACCAAAAGTTGTTCAGCACCAAATCGGCGTAGTCGCCCGCCGTCGGAAACGCGTCAAAGAACGAGGGACACACTTCCGTATAGTATACTTGGTTTTTACTGTCCCAAATGAGCTTTTGGCGCACAGCATCCTCGTCGCCGTAGCTGTACTGCGGATACGTGTCGATTCTGCCGCTGACCACGATCCCCATCATGGAATGATGGTCGGCAGGGTCTGCCTGCCCCGCTGCTTTGCGCGCCGCCGCCTCTTTGTATTCTTTGAGCCAGTAGTTGAACCGATCGTCGCGCTTTACAGAGACCGTGCGCAAAAACAGGTTGGTTTTTACGTCCATGTCGCCGTGCAGCGTAAAGGCTTCGTTGACGTCCTTACTGTCAGACTCGAGGGGCACGGTCACGGTGTAGCGATATATAGATTCGCCGTTTTCGTTAAGCTTTTCCATATACTGCACGGAAAAATCACGGTCGGAAATCGCGTCGAAATAAGCGTCGAGCCACTTTTTTACCGTCCACTTGCCCTTGCCGTTTGCGATATCGGTCGCCTCTGCGTTGAGCTTATTTTCCAGCGTTTTGGCAAGCGCGAATTCCACAAGGAAATAGCGGTTGTCTTCGTCCTGCTGCTCGTATACGTTGATACGCGCGTCGCACGCCGCAAAACAAAAGACAAACGCAAGTGCAATGGCCGCCGCCGCTGCTTTTTTGAGTATCGTCCGCACTTTACCGCATAGCCTCCAAAGCCGCAAGCGTATCGGCGAATTCGTTCATTGCCGTTTTATAGGGCGCGTCGGTGCAAAGGTCTACGCCCACGTCGCAAAGAATGTCGTACGGGGATTTGCTGCCGCCCGCCGAAAGGAATTTTTCTTTATAGAGTTTTACCATCGGTTCGCCCTGCGTCAGAATCGCTTTGGCAATGTTGACGGCGCTCGTAATGCCCGTCGCGTACTTATACACGTAGAACGCCGAATAGAAGTGCGGAATGCGCGCCCACTCGTAGCGAATCGCGCGGTCGTGCGTCACCGCTGCGCCGTAGTACTTTTTGTTGAGCTTGAGATATTCGCGCGAAAGCGATTCCACCGTGAGCGGCTTGCCCGTTTGCGCCATCGTATGGCTTTTAAGCTCAAACTCGGCAAACATCGTCTGGCGGAAAAGCGTCGTGCGGAACATATCGAGATAGTATTGCAGCAAGAATTTTTTCATCGCGGGGTCGGCTTCGTTTTTCAGCATGTATTTTAATAGCAGCACTTCGTTTACCGTGCTTGCCACTTCCGCAACGAAAATGGAATAATCGGCGTTAACGTAGTCTTGCGTTTTGCTCGAATAGTAAGAATGCATGGCATGCCCGAGTTCGTGCGCGATCGTAAAGACGTCGTGCGGCGTCGAAGAATAGTTCAAAAGAACGAACGGGTGTACGCCGTAGACGCCCATACTGTACGCCCCGCTACGCTTGTTGTCCGTTTCGTATACGTCCATCCAACGGCAGTCGTGCGCCGTTTGCAAAAGCTCGGCGTACTCGCTGCCTAAGGGCGCAAGCCCTTTCTTTACAAGTGCAAACGCTTCTTCGTAGGAAAGCTTCAAATCGGCGTTGGGAACGATCGACGTATAAAGATCGTACATATGCAGTTTATCTACGCCCATCGCCTCTTTCCTAAAAGCCACGTAGCGGTGCACGGGGTCCAGGTTCTCGCTGACCGTTTTGATGAGTTTTTCGTACACTCCGCTCGGCACGTTGTCCGAATCGGTGGACTTATCCACGGCGCTCTTATAGCCGCGCGCGACGGCCAAGAAATTGTCTTTTTGCACCGAAGACGCGTAGTTTGCCGCGAGCGTGTTGATAAGACTTCCCACCGCGCGGTACAGCCCGTCAAACGCGCGCTTGCGAAGTTCGGGGTCTTTCGAGGAAAGACACTCCGAATACAGCCCGTGCGTCAGGCGTTTGCGCTCGCCGTTTATATCGATTTTCGGCATGGGAAGGTCTACGTTGTTGATCATATTGAATACGTTGTAACTGCCCGAAAACGCCACTTGCCCGAGCGCGAGAATGCGCTCTTCTTCCTGCGAAAGGATGTGTTTTTTGCTGCGGCGGATCTCGCTCAGCATATACGAATACACCGCCAAATCGGGATCGTGCACGAACGCCGAAAGCGTCACGTCGTCGAGCGCGCTCAGTTCGGGCGTGATAAACGACGAGTACGTAGAGTAGTGCATATAGAGGTCTTCGGCACGACCGTAAAGCGACAAGCCCTCTTCGTCCGCACCGTTCTCGTCATGCTTTAACTGCGCATAGCAAAACAGCTTTTCGAGTTTTTGCATCAGGCTCGAATTGCATTCCATGCAAGCGAGAAACTCGTACTTATCCGAAAGCTTGCCCTTATACTGCAAGATGCCCGCAAGCTGCTTGTTCAGCTCCGAAAAGTCCTTCTCCCACTCGGAAACGGAGGTGTAAATATCTTCGATCCGCCACAGATCCGCTTTGTTTACTTCGTTTCTTTTCATATATATTACTCCTATATTTTTTGCCGATTCAAATGCGCTTTCTAATTCTTTAACGAATGAATGGGCGCAGGCACTCTGCCGCCGCGACGGATAAAGTCGTCCGCGCTATACGCGTTTACCGCCATAACGGGCGCACGCCCCAAGAGTCCGCCGAACTCCACTTCGTCGCCCACATCTTTACCGGGGACGGGAATAATGCGCACTGCGGTGGTCTTGTTGTTGATCATGCCGATCGCGCATTCGTCGGCGATGATCGCGCTGATCGTCTCCGCGCTCGTCTTTCCGGGG
>JAIEBL010000264.1:0-2015 GCA_029069015.1 Clostridiales bacterium | reverse complement strand
GTCATCGCTTCGAGCTTTTCCAATCCGAGCGCGCCCTTTTTGACGGCTTCGATCATGCCCGCATCTTCGGAAACGGGAATAAACGCGCCCGAAAGTCCGCCCACGCTGCTCGACGCCATCACGCCGCCCTTCTTCACGGCGTCGTTCAATATCGCAAGGCACGCCGTCGTGCCGGGCGCACCCGTGCACGAGAGGCCCATTTCTTCTAAGATCTGCGCCACGCTGTCGCCTATTTTGGGCGTGGGCGCAAGGCTCAGATCCACGATGCCGAACGTGGCGTTCAGCTCTTTTGCCGCGTCCAACGCAATCAATTGCCCTACGCGCGTGATCTTTACCGCCGTACGCTTGAGTTCTTCCGCAACCGCCATAATATCGGCTTGCTTTCCCAGCCGCTTCAACGCCGCGTATACCGTTCCCGGTCCCGAGACGCCCACGTTGATAACCGCGTCGCCCTCGCCGATGCCCGTAAACGCGCCCGCCATAAAGGGGTTGTCTTCTACCGCGTTACAAAACACGACGAATTTTGCGCATCCCGCGCCGTCCTTATCTTTCGTTTTTTCGGCGAGCGACTTGATCGTCGTGCCCATGAGTTTTACGGCGTCCATATTGATGCCGCTCTTCGTACTGCCTACGTTTACGGACGCACATACCTTTTCGGTGGAAGCAAGCGTCTGCGGGATAGAATCAATAAACGCGCGCTCGTAGTCGGTCATGCCCTTATGCACGAGCGCCGAATACCCGCCGATATAGTCGATACCGATTTTCTTTGCCGCACTGTCCAGCGCTTTTGCGATCACGCCGTAGCCGCCGCACCGCGCACCCAGAAGCGAGACGGGCGTCACCGAAACACGCTTGTTCACGATGGGCACGCCGTACTTTTCCGAAAGCGCGTCGCACGTACTCGCCAAGCGTCCCGCCGCCGATACGATTTTGTGGTATACCCTGTCGGCAACTTCGTCCGCAGAGCCGCCCACGCAGTCTAAAAGCGAGAGCGCCATCGTCACGGTACGCACGTCGAGATTTTGGCTGTCGATCATGCGCACGGTTTCCAAAATTTCGTTTTTATCGAACTCTATCATGCGCCGTCCCTTATATTCTGTGCATGGCGGTGAAAATGTCTTCGTGCAAAACGCTGATCTGCACATCGATCTCCTTGCCGAGCTGCGTCGCTTTTTCGCGCAAAGTGCCCACGCCTACCGCACCCGTTTCTACGAGCATGATCATCGCGAAGAAGCCCTGCAACACCGTTTGGCTGATGTCTTCCACATTTACGCCCTCTTTTGCGAGCAGTCCCGTCACGCGCGCGATAATGCCCGCGCGGTCACTTCCGACCACCGTTACAACCGCTTTCACTGTGCCGCTTCTCCTTCGTTCTTTTCTTGTTGGCTTTTTTCATCCGCCCCTTTCGCCGCCGCAAGTACTTCGTATGAAACCAAAATATTGGCATGCGTCGTAAAGCGAATGCGCGCGCCTTCCGTCAGCGGCATTTTGGGGAGCGTGTGCTCGATCAAAACTTTGCGTTCGGTTATGTCGTCGCGCCGCATGGGCCGCGTCTTTAACAGCATCGTATAAAAGAACACACCGTCTTTTTCTTCGATTGCGTCGTTATAGCCCAAAAACGTCCCTTCGTATTCGTCTTTTAATCCCGTTTCCATATCGCGCAACATTTTGCAATACTTACGCGTAAGACGGAATTTGACGGCAAAGAACAGCAACGTAAAGCCGAAAAAGGCAATCGTCGCAATCGCGAACACCACACCCATCCAGACCGTGTGGCTACGGTTGGCGTGCACGCCCACCAAATACAAATCAACGACGATAAGCGTAACGGCAAACGCAACGTACAGCACGAGCAAAACAAGCCACATTGTAAGTAACTTGTTTTTTTCGCGAAACGCCGCGTTTTTTTCTTCACGACCGAATACGTCCATCTTCTCTGTCTCCGTATACTGCCGCCCGTTTTGGGCAAATAGAAGATACAAAATTAGTATAGCGTACTTTTAAATGCGTTGTAA
>JAIEBL010000263.1:4034-6726 GCA_029069015.1 Clostridiales bacterium | reverse complement strand
CCGTCGTAGTCCGTGCCCTTACCCGATACGAATTCCAAACCCGCCGTTACAACGCTTTCGGAATCTGCAGGCGTAATATTGAACTCGCCGCCCTCTTTCGTACCGCGAAGCTCGGCACGGTAAAGCCCGCCCTTAACGACGCTCGGCCAATTGTTGTTCTTGCCATCGGTGTCTTCATATCCCGAGTACCCGTTGATAAAGTACACGTAGTTGCCGTACTGCACCGCCATACCGCCTTGGCTGTATACGGTATACGACGTATCCTGCGACCCGTTCACCTTGATTTTGGAGAACTTTTCGCCGCCGCAACCGAACAGCGAACAGGTAAGCCCGATACACAGGCAGAGGAGAATGGGAATAAACTTTCTTTTCATTGTGGATAAAGCTCCGTTGATTATCGAAATTTATTATACTACAAGTATTGACGCGCCGTCAAACATTTAACCTGTTTTTGCGCTTACGCTAACCTTTTATCGGTTTTGCCCTGAGCGCGATCTTACCCGCAAGCAACCCGTCGCTTACCGCTTTGACGGCTATCTTGCCGTCGTCGCCGTCCGTGCACTCGATAACGGCGAGCGCCTTACCTTCATACACCTTGGTGATGCCGCTCTCGTACGTTTTTGCCGCGGGGTCGGCACTGCCGAGCGCCACGAGTTTGCCCGCGCCCGATACGAGCACTTCCACTTCGCGAGAGGCAAACGATACGAGCCGCCCCTCTTTGTCGGCAACCTCGATTTCCACGAACAGCAAATCGCCCACGTTACCCGACTTTTTATCGCATTTGAGCTTTACCATGCGCGGCGAACCGACCGATTCGAGAACCGTGCGGCTACACTCCCTGCCCTTGTGAAAGCTCACCGCTTCCAACTTGCCGGGATAGTAGTCGGCTTTAAAAGTGGCGATATGCTTATTGACTTTGCCGGCGAGCTTACGCCCGATGAGTTTTCCGTCGCGGTAAAGCGCAACCACTTCGCCGCCCGAATACACTTCCACGCAAAGCGTCTTACCCAGGTTATGTGGCCAATTCCAAACCTTGCTGACCGCCTTTACGGCGTGATTCGCCGTGTCGGGCTGCGGCTCGTCGGGATCGGACACCGCAATCGCGGAAACGCTTCTGTTCCCCAGCACGATGCTGTGGTAATCCGCAAGCGGCTTTCTTGCATAGGTGATATCCAGATCGCCGCACTGCGAAATGTACGACGGCACGAACCCGTCTTCTTTATCTTCGCAGCCGTACGGATAGCCGATACCGTCCGCGCCGAGCATCACGAACTCGCCGATGACGTTATTATTCTTTTCGCATTCCTCGAACGCGTCGAACATGCGCGACGGATAGCAAGCCGTGCCCACGATCAGACGGTCGGGATAATCGCTACGGTCGGACGCATAACGGGGATAGAGATACGCGTACCCCGCAACGTCGCCCTCGGCAAACGAAGACGCCGTGAGCGTGCCGAACAGATCTTTTTCGCGCCCCATGCTGATTGCCGACGCATCGTCGGTGGCTTTGGCGCTCTTGAGTCCCGCGCGTTCGAGTTCCGATTTGACGGGGACTTGCTCGCGGGCATTTACCACGATCGGGCGGGACGGGTCGTTTTCGCGCACCGCCGCCGCAAGCAACGACGCAATGGCGCTACCGTCGCCTCTGCCGTACGTTTCGTCGGCGTTGTCGTCGAGACCGTACAGGACGACCGAAGGATGCTTACGAAGCTGCCGCACGAAACGCGCGGTGTCGTCTACACAAGACGCGGGAAAACGTACGTGTCCGTCATTAGGGAACGCGCCGCGCTCCCACGTGCGGAACAAATCCACTTCTGCCATTAACCCCAGTCGGTCGAGCGTATCGAGCGCCGCCTCGGTCGGGCAACCCACGTACCGCACGGCGTTATAGCCGATTTCTTTGATCTTGGAAAGCTTGTACGCTTCCGAAGAGGGCGTGCTCTCCATGCCCAAAATACCGTTGTCACGCGGCATGACCGCGCCTTTGAGTTTGACGCTCCGTCCGCCGAGCACCAGCCCGCGCGCGAGCGAAAGCTTGCGGCTCACGATACCGAAAGGTGCGGCGCTCTCGTCAAGCACCTTGCCGCCTTCATCCTTCAAAACCACTTTCACCGTATACATATACGGATCGCTGGGCGTCCACATATAGAAACGCGACAGACGGAAGGAAGTTTCGTAGGTATTGACCCAATCGCCTTTAAGCTTGAACTTCTTGATTTTATGCGCTGCGCGTTTGCCGCGAGCGTTATACAGCGAAATGTCGGCAACCAAGGTTTGCTTGGTTCTCGCGTACTCGCCCGATTTATCGCAAATGTCCGTATAGATCCTAAGATGTGCGCGGTCGTTTTCCACTTCGGAAAGTACGAACACGCCGTCTTCGGCGATTGCCGCGCTCGCGCCGTGCGTATGTAAGCGTACGCCGCCGCCTACGCCAGCGCCCGTATACCTGCCCGCCATTTGCGGCGCCCACACCTTGATCGCAAGCGTATTATGCGACGCAAAGGTATAGAACTCGGTAATGTCGATAAAGTGTTTGCCTTCGCCCTCGGCGTGCGCAACGAATGCGTCGTTCACATATATATCCGCAAATGCGCATACGTCTTCCACTTCCAGCACGACCCATTCGGCTTTACTTAAATAGGGCAATGATTTCGTAAAGGTTGCCGCCGTGGGCGCGCCGTAACCGCCGTAC
>JAIEBL010000263.1:0-4024 GCA_029069015.1 Clostridiales bacterium | reverse complement strand
TACTTTCCAAACGGTATGGCGTAGTTGCGGTTTTGGCGGCGCAACAAATCAATAGGCAAATCGACGGTTTCCTCGTCGGAACCGTCCGCGCCTGTGTCCGTCGGCAGCCGCAACTTCCAATTTTTACTTATATCAATGCTCATACTATTCCCTTTTACACGTATATAGGTCTATTATACCAATATAGCGTTTTTTTTGCAAGCAATTTGCTGTACATTTGAGAATACGTATGCGCTAATTCACGGTTTTTTGTGATCCAAGGAGCATTTTTATTTGCTCATAGCGACAAAAACGGGACGCCGACAAATACGGGTAAACGGCCCGTGCATTATGCCTTATTTATTTCTTCCCCCGTACGCGCGGATTGAAAAAGCACCCAGTAGCCGTTCCCCGTGGGCGCATCTTCCTTTTCGGGAATGAAATCCGCGCCTTCCAAAGGACGCGACGCATACGACCCCGGCACGCCGTAGGCGAGATAGTCGGGCGCGTCGCCGATGAGACCCACGAGGTAGTACCTACCCCGCCCGTCGTAATCGACCCGCACCCATTTGGTATTGGGAAGCAACGATTCGAGCGGCGGAAAGGGTTGCCCGTTTTTAAAGAGCCGTTCGATCTGTGGTTTTACTCGCGTGTAAAAGTCCGCACTTGTTTTGACGGCGGCGACCGCCGCTTCCGCCGTATAGTCTGCCGCTTTTTTGACGAAACGGGGCGCATCGTCCGTTTTTTCCGCTTTGTTTTGTTCGCCGAATATATCCGTCGCGTCTTGCTCTTCTTCCGCATCGAAAAATACGAAAGATTCAGAACGCGGAGGCGTACTCTGCTCGGCATAATACGGCGTCTTCGCTTCCTGCTGCGCTTCCATTACGGTTGCGGCAATGGCTTCGGTATCGGAAATGAGTTCCTCGGTCAGCCTTGAAGAGGGAAAACGCTTGCTTAAATACGCCCGTTCCATTTCGCTGGGTAAGCGTAGCGGCGCGGGCTTTTCTTCTCTCCTTTCCGCATTTTGCTCGCTCGGCGCCCTTTCTTCTTCCGCCGCTCTCAGAGGCTTCTCTCTTTGCACGGGCTCTTCCTCGTCCGCCAATATCGGCCGATACGGTTTCTCCTCTTCCGCATCCGCATTGCTTGCTTGCGAAAACGCAAAGTAGTTGGTTTGCGCCACCGCGCCGTCGGCATAAGGTCCGCCCGGCAGGATATCCAAAAAGTAGTCCTCTATTTTTCTTTCCGAATACGCAAATTCTTGCGGCGGCGTGCTCGCCTTAGTTGTTGAAAGCGTCTTCTCGTCAACTTTGCTTCTCCTCAATCCGTCCATAAGGTTTCCTTCCCACATGCGGCGCTTTGCCGCCGTTCCGTAGAGCACAGCCTCGCTGTTTGCCGTGGTGAAAATCACAAGGTGCACGGCGGAATAGTCGCCGTCGGGCAGTTCTATGCGCGTGCGGATTCGCCCGAGCGAGCCAAGGTCACGGGAGAGCACCGTCGTGCCCGTCTTGACCCCCACGGCATACTCGCCCGTTTTAAGGTCGGGCAACGAAAACACGTTGAGCAAAAGAAAAACACCCATGCCGTTCCGTTCGACAAGCGCCGTCCCCTTTCCGTCTTTTCCCGTCAGCACGATCAGTTTTTTCTCGAAATTCATGGCAACCTCTCTTTTGGGGCAAACGCCCGCACCGCTTTCTCTGCATCGATTTATACAGCACAGTACAGTATACAGCAATATATATGCCGAAGAAGCCCGCTTTTTGCCGCTCCGCCGCTACTTTTACCGAAATTTTTGCAAGGAAAAACGACGCTCCGATTTGTCTCGGAACGCCGTTTACCGTTTGTTCTGTATTTTTCTTTCCCCGCTTATGCCGCGCTTTTTCAGGAATTCCCTTTTACGAGCACCACGTCGTCGTAATCGATCGACCCGTTCGAATTGACGTCGTATTCCTCTTCCGCACCGCCCGCGCTGAGCGTAAGCTTGTGGTTCTCCTCGTCCCACACGTACGTACCTGCGGTAGCGCTTGCGTGGTCGGGGTCGGTACTGACCATCACCCGAAGGGTATAGTTGCCGTCCTTTTCGAGAATGAGCGTATAGGTGGTGGTGACTTCCGTGCCACCGCCCTGCCGCTGATACGCCCTGCCGTCATACGTCAACACGTTGCCATCGAGCGTGCCCTGTTTATTCACGTCGCTGCCGGTGGGAATAAACGTGATTTCGTTCCCCGCGCCGACCTCGTACGCACCGTTCTCTACCGTCGCCGCTTCGGCATCGCCGTCTTTTGCCGTCAGCTCGTACGTTTCGCTTTCTTCGTCGAGCACGAGCGTATACGTAATGCCGTCGTCCGTAGCGGTGTACGTGCCGCCTGCCGTATACACGACGTTTGTCGTTGAACCGCTATACGTACCGCAATAGGCGGGCGTATCGTCTTCGCTGCCCAATTCCAGACCGAGATGGTGCAAAAGCTTCGTAAGCGTATCGTCGTTCCCCGCCAAATACTTGTCGGTATACTTGACCACCTGCTTATAGACAGGCTGCGCGATCACGCTCTTATCGAGTTGCTTACGCGCAGGTGCCATAAAGCTCAGCCCCATGATGAAGGTGCAGAAGACCATGATAAAGCAAACCGTCGCGCCACCCTTTACCGCACCGAATATGAAGCCAAGCAAACGGTTGAGCGCGCCTTTGAACTTCCCTTTGGTCATCGCGTTTGCAAACAACGTGAAGAAGAGCATAAAAAGACGGATAATGAGGAACATGGCAAGGCACACGATCGCCGAGAACATGCCGTTTGCCAGGAGCAGCGGCACGCCGAGCGCCGGAAGCACGCCCGCTTTGTTACACGTATTGATGAGCGGCGTCAAGAGGATCTTGATAAAACCGTTCGATTCGAGCGAGGGCAATTGCCCGCTGATCCATTGGAACAGCGACCAGCCGCCACCCGTACCGAGCACGAAATGCCGGATCTTCGCGACGTCCAAAAGCGCATTCGCCACAGGCTTCGTCAAAAAGAAGGCAATCAGGAACGACGCCGTCCAACCGAAAAAGGAAATGAAGGTTTTAAAGAACCCTTTCCACAGTCCGATCAGCGCGCCCAGCGCCACGATTACGATGATCGCAATATCGAAGTAAGACATTTGTTTCCTCCGCGCGCTCTACGTAGAGCGCAAAAGATTTTCTTAAAGAATTCCCGCTTTTTCGTCGTTTAAACGTATATCCCCGCCCAAAAGCGGCTACAATGTAGGCGTATGAACGAAACAGCCGAACAAATCCACGCCTTTCTAGGCAATTTACGCCGCCCGCCCGTGGTGCTTTGCATCGGGTCGGACCGTGTCACGGGTGACTGCGTCGGTCCGCTCGTGGGGCACTTTCTTTCGCTAAGCGGCGCGCCCTGCTTAGTCTTCGGGACGCTTCGTCAGCCCGTCACCGCCCTTAACCTGCCTGAGGCCATAGAATCGGTTCGGCACACCTGCCCGTCGGCCAAGATCATCGCCGTCGATTCGTGCATCGGATCAGAAGAGGAGCTCGGCAAGATCCGCGTTTCGCGCGGCAGCCTGCGCCCCGGTCTTGCCTGCGGAAAGAAACTTCCCAAAGTGGGCGACGTGAGCATCACCGCTACCGTAGCCAGCGGCAAAGCGGACAATCTCTATTCCGTACGCCTCGGCTTCGTGTACTCTCTCGCCGACACAATCGCTGCCGCCATCGCCGACGCCTGTCGCAAAAGCGCCCGCAAGGCGTATTCCGCCTAGCGGAGCGGTACCCGGCTAAACACGGTTTTGGACGGCAAAAAGCAATTTATACTGTGTTCAAGCCCTTGACAAGGCAATCAAGCCTTGCCTGCGGGCTTTGCCTTGTCTAAATACGCTTTTTGCTCGCCCAAAACTGCTCTGCACCCCACAGCGAGGAAATTTCGAGTGATTTTCTGCGAAAGTGACGCAAATCGTAGTTATAACTACGATTAAGGAGCTTTTGCCGAAAAGCGCCGAAATTAACCGCTGTGGGGCGGGTTCAGTTGGAGTACCGCTCCGCTAACGCTTTTGTAGTACC
>JAIEBL010000262.1 GCA_029069015.1 Clostridiales bacterium | reverse complement strand
GTGCTGACCGAATCGCTTGAAAAAATCAAAGCTAAGCTCGCCGACCTCGAAAAACGCCTGCAAGAGAAAAACGACAGCGGCGAAAAAGCAATCATGAAATACCTGGACGGGCAGGAAAAAGGCAAGAAAATGCGCGATGCATACGGTACGATCAAGGCGCGTCTCGATAAGATCAAAGCGGCACACGATCCCAAGATTAACGAATACCGCGGAAAACTCGACACGCTTCGTCCCGACATTCCCGCCGATCTGATGGAAATGTACGAAGCCCTCACTTCGGAGCGTCGCTATCCCGCATTCGTGGAAGCCATCGAAGCCGACAAAAAGAATTACCGCTGCTTTTGCGGGTTGACTCTTTCGCAGAAGACGAAAAGCGAACTGCTCGACAACGGGTTCTGCCGTTGTGAAACCTGCCGCCGTATCATCTATAAGCCGCAAGAAAAGTAACCGTAAACGAATCATAAAAATAATGCCTCGGAAAGAAAAACCAATCCGAGGCGTTTTTACTAAGATAGGGGAATGAAAAAGGGACTTGGCTTTGTGCCCAAGTCCCTTTTGTATGGCGTTGATTTACTTTTTGTTTTTGTCGTTTTCGCGGATCTCCACGCGGCGTATCTTTTCGGAAATGGTCTTGGGTAGCGATGTTACGAATTCCACGATACGCGGGTATTTATAGGGCGCAGTGATGTGCTTTACGTGGTTTTGTAATTCTTTTTTGAGGGCGTCGCTAGGGGTATATCCACGCGCGAGAACGACCGTTGCTTTTACGACTTGTCCGCGAATTTCGTCGGGCACGGCGGTAATGGCACATTCGGAAACGGCGGGGTGCTCTAAGAGCGCACTTTCCACTTCAAAAGGTCCGATGCGGTAGCCGCTGCTCTTAATGATATCGTCGTCGCGGCTTACGAACCAATAGTAGCCGTCTTTGTCGCGGATCGCAACGTCGCCCGTGTGGTAGTAGCCGCCGTAGCGCGCCGCTTGCATTTGTTTTTCGTTGTTGTAGTATTCCACGAACAGTCCCGCTTGTTCGGGTTTGAGCTTAATACAGATTTCGCCTTCGGTGTCGTCGGGTACGGGGTTGCCGTGATCGTCTAAGAGCGCGATCTCGTAGACGGGGCAGGGCTTACCCATGCTGCCGGGGTGCGGCTCCATATACGGGAACGTGCCGATTGCAACGACCGTTTCGGTCTGTCCGTACCCTTCGTAAATCGACTTGCCGATTTTTTGCTTGATTTGTTCGTAGACCACGGGGTTGAGCGGTTCGCCCGCCGTGCAGTAGTGCTCGATGGAGCTGAGGTCGAAACGGCTCAGATCTTCCTGGATCAGGAAGCGGTACACGGTGGGAGGGGCACAGAAGCCCGTCACTTTGTATTTTTGCAGTAACGGCAATAAATCGAGCGGCGTATACTTTCCGTAGTAATCGTATGTAAAGAGCGCCGCGCCGCAGATCCATTGCCCGTAAATCTTGCCCCAGCTCGCTTTTGCCCAGCCCGTGTCGGCGGCGGTAAATTGCAAGCTTTTGTCGGTGCAGCCGTGCCACATAGCGGTGGCGATATGCGCAACGGGGTAGGTGTAGGAGTGAAGTGCCATTTTGGGCAGTCCCGTCGTGCCCGACGTAAAGTAGGCAAGCATGGGGGCGTTTTTATCGCGCATGGGCGTAAAGTTCAGTTTGCCGCCGTCGTACGTCTTGTAGAGAGCCTCGAAGTCTTCAAAACCTTCCGCACCGCCGTTTACGGCGAAAATATGTTCGAGTGCTTTGCAATCGGGGCGAGCTTTCAGTATGTATTCGGTAAGGGTCGGCGTGTTTACCGAAACGATGGCTTTTATCCCTGCGTAATTGCAGCGGTACACGATATCTTTATACGTGAGCTGGCTCGTGGCGGGGATCACGATCGCACCGAGCTTATGGCAAGCAACCGTTGCGTACCAATATTCGAAGCGGGACATGAGCATGAGCAGCACGAAGTCGCCGCGCCGAATACCTTTATCGTAGAACATGTTGGCAATGCGGTTGCTCTCACGCGCCACGTCGGCAAACGTGATGAATTTTTCTTCGCCGCTGTCGTTGCACCAAATGAGCGCCGTTTTGTTCGGCTCGCATGCGGCGTATTTGTCTACGACGTCGAGTCCGAAGTTGAAATCGTCTTTGATATGCAGTTTGAAATCGCGGCAGAGTTGCTCGTACGACGTAAACTGCGTGCAGTCTAAGAAATCGGCAATAAGATTCATATTCCCCAAAACTCCTTACTTTCCTATTCTAAAAGATACCACGAGAGAGGGCAAAAAAGCAAGCAATGTTATGTAGTTTTTTGCAAATTTTCAAAAATCACTTGTTTTGTTTGCGAAAATATTATATAATAGTAGGGAAGAAAAAAGCGGTACGCTTAGCAAGGGGGCAATCATGAAAGTCACAAAGGCAGTTATTCCTTGCGGCGGTATGGGCACACGTTTTTGCCCATTACCAAAGCCGTTCCCAAAGAAATCTTACCCGTCATCGACACACCCGTTCTTGCCTACATTGCAAGCGAGGCGGTCGATAGCGGTATAACCGAT
>JAIEBL010000261.1 GCA_029069015.1 Clostridiales bacterium | reverse complement strand
CTTCGCGGCACTTCAAGATCGTTTCCAAAAGTTGCGCCTTGTTTACCTGGAAAGGAAGCTCATCGATAACGATGAGTTTTTTGTCGTTGTCGCCGATCTCGATGTGCATTTTGGCGCGCATGATGACTTTGCCCTTACCCGTCTCATACGCTTTAACGAGTTCTTCGCCGCCGATGACATACCCGCCCGTGGGAAAGTCCGGACCTTTGACGATCTTCATCATGTCGGCAAGCTTGATCCGCGAGTTGTCGATATAGGCAATTACGCCGTCGATACACTCGCAAAGGTTGTGCGGCGGAATGTTGGTCGAAAGACCTACGGCAATACCGCTCGCGCCGTTGACCAAAAGGTTGGGAAAGCGCCCGGGGAGCATATCCGGCTCCATGAGCGTATCGTCAAAGTTACAGCTCCACTTGACCGTATTTTTTTCGAGGTCGCGCAAGAGTTCGAGCGCAAGCGGCGTGAGGCGCGCTTCCGTGTAACGCATAGCCGCCGCGCCGTCGCCGTCCACGCTGCCGAAGTTGCCGTGTCCGTCTACGAGGCACGCCCCCATCGAAAAGGACTGCGCCATACGCACCATGGCCTGATAAATGGAACTGTCGCCGTGCGGGTGAAATTTACCCATGCAATCGCCCACGATACGCGCCGATTTACGGTACGGCTTATCGGGAGTAATGCCGAGCTCGCTCATGCTGTACAGAATACGGCGCTGAACGGGTTTGAGTCCGTCTTCCACGCGGGGAAGCGCACGGTCCAAAATAACGAATTCGGAATACGGCATCATGGACTCGTGCATGACGTCTTCCATGGTTTTTACGATGATATTCGAAGTGTTGATTTCCTGCTCTGCCATGCTGCGCTCTCCTACTTAACTTCCTGCACCTTGAAGGTGTCTTCTTTGTTAAAGTTGGCGTTGTCGATAATGTATTGCTTACGAAGATCGATGGCGTCGCCCATCAGCGTGGAAACGAGCATTTCCGCCGTTGCCGCATCTTCTATCGTGACCTGCACGAGCGTACGACGCGTGGGGTCCATCGTGGTTTCCCAAAGCTGGTCTTCGTCCATTTCGCCGAGGCCTTTATACCGCTGGATCGCCGAGCCCTTACCGAACCGCTTCTTGGCTTCTTCGAGCGCAACGTCGTCGTATACGTATTCCACCTGATCTTTCTTTGCGATGCGGTACAACGGCGGCAAACCGATGTACACGTGCCCCTCGTTGATGAGGTCTCTCATATAACGGTAGAAGAACGTTAAAAGTATGGCTCGGATATGGAAGCCGTCTTGGTCGGCATCGGAAAGAATGATGACTTTGTGGTAGTTCAGATTGTCTACGTTGAAGTCCTCACCGATACCGCTACCCAGCGCGGAAATGATCGTGCGGATCTCCTCGTTGGCAAGCACCTGGTCGATACGCTTTTTCTCGGCGTTCAAGGGTTTGCCTCTGAGCGGCAGAATGGCTTGGAAGCGGCGGTTTCTCGCCTGCTTCGCCGTGCCGCCTGCGCTGTCGCCCTCTACGATAAACAGTTCGTTGTCTTCGGGTTTTTTGCCCGTGCAGCTGCTGAGCTTACCGACGAGGTTGAAGTTGTCCAGACTGTTTTTGGCGCGCGTGATCTCTTTTTCTTTGCGCGCCGCTTCGCGTACCTTTGCCGCGAGTAACGCCTTCTTCAGAATGGTGTCGGCAATCGACTTATTTGCGTCTTGCTCAAAAAATTCCGAAAGCGTCTGGTTTACGATATACTCTATGGCAATACGCGCTTCGGGATTGCCGAGCTTCGTCTTCGTCTGCCCCTCGAACTGAATGTTCTGCATTTTGACGCTGAGCACCGCCGTCAGCCCCTCGCGGTAATCGTCGCCGAGAAGGTTGGGGTCTTTGTCTTTGAGCATGCCCGTCTTGCGCGCAAGGTCGTTCATGACTTTCGTCAGCGCGGCTTTAAAGCCCGTTTCGTGCGTGCCGCCCTCGGTGGTCGGAATGTTGTTCACGTACGAAAAGATATTGTCGGTATAAGCGTCGGTATATTGGAACGC
>JAIEBL010000260.1 GCA_029069015.1 Clostridiales bacterium | reverse complement strand
CCGTCGGTTGCCGTCGCTCCCGTCACGCTCAATCGACTGCCGCAGACGGCAGCGATCTTGTCGGCAGCGGGCATATTTTCGTCGAGCGTGATTTTTCCCTCGACGCGCTCGAAGAACGTTTCCGCACCGAGCGGGAAAGGCATCTTCACCGTGCGCCCCTCGATGAGCAGCTCGTTCTCTACGCAGAACGCGTCGCATACGGGGCTTTCGGCGTCTTCGGTAAACGCCATATAATCGAAGGAAAGCGTGTAGTCGCACGCAATCGCCGCATTCTCGCTCTTTATGAGTTCTACGCCGCATTGCTCTACCCGCACCGACACTTCGCAAATATCCGATTGCCTCGTGCCCGCTGCGGTCAGCGACGCCGTAAAGGGCGTTTCCGAACGGACCGACGAAACGGTTTCGCCGCTGCGAACCAGAATGTCGTTGATAATAAGACCTTCCACCGTTACACAATCCGTGTCGGCGGCGCGCTTTACAACGAACGCCCGCGGCTCGCAGAACATGATCTCGTCGGCATGCTCGGCGGGGACGGTGTCGGAATAGCTATGGCTCTCGCGCCCGCTACCCGAAAGACGGGTATAGTTGAGACGGTCGTCGTGCGTGTAGATGCCCTCGCCGCCGTCGCTTAGGCAGTGTACTTGCTCGGTGACGATGCCCGTCAGGCAGACTTCCACCACGCAAGCAAGCTTGATTTCCGATGCGGTGGCAAGCACGATATCGGTGTCGAGTACGTTGCACGAAAGAAAGGGTTGTGTGGTAGCCGTAATACCGCTACCCGTGAGTTTATCCGAAAACTCCGCTACGTAGTCGAGCGAACGGCAAACGCCGTCACCGTCAAGCACGAGCACGCGAAAAGTCGCTTTGCCCGCATAGCGCGCTTCGCCCGTAAACGTTTCACCCGCTGTAACGGTAACGTCCGCCGAAGCCGACAACACCTTTTCCACCGTATAGCCCGCCGGTAGTAGCCTCGCCTCCACAACCGCCTGCCCCGCGGCGAGCTGTACGGGATACGAGGGCGATATGTCGGTAAATTTGGGTTCAAAAGCCATAAGTGTCCTTGCCTCCTAAAATGATTTGTCCTAAATAACACTATATTATAGTACACGCATTCCCGTTTTAGAACAACTTTTCTTTGCTTTTGAATATTTCTTTTTTGCCGAGGGTAAACTTACCGTATGAGAAAACGCGCGATGAGTATAACCGAAGTAAAGTCCTACGTTTCCGACCTTGTCGGACAACCCTTGAAAATCTCCGTCAACAAAGGGCGCAAAAAAATCGTACGCTATAACGGCAGCGTGCTCGCCGTCTACCCGCAGGTCTTTACCCTCAAAATAAACGACGATAAAAACCTCGAACTTCTCGCCTGCTCCTACTCCGACCTCATCTGCGGCGACATCGTGCTAAAAAGCGCCGCCGCTACTACTATATAGTATAGTCACACCCTAGAAATCATACTACTCCAATACGCAAAAAAGGTAGTCGTTAAGAAATGGCTACCTTTTTTGCTGACGATCTTACTGTTTAAAAGAAAACAGCCGTTTTTTTAACCCTGCACATATGTGCGTATGTTCCCTCATTCCGAAATTAAAAAGCAACGATAAAAAGAAAATGATTACGGAAGCATGAGCGACCACCCTACTCCGTCATCCCGAGGGAGGAACACGCCCGCCCCCTCGTCATTTCGAGAGAGCACTATGATTGCGGTAGCGCGTGCCGTCCCCACCCCTCAGTCATTCCGCTCAGCCGAGCGCGGAGCGTGAACGCCACGGAGCGAAGCGAAGTAGCATAGCGCCGCAAGGCGCGCCAAGGAATCCAGCGTAGCGTAAGTAAACTAAAAAGAGCCATACGGTTATACGCATGGCTTCTGTTCTTTTCGTTAACACTATTCTTTACCGTTGCTTTACGGGAAAAAACAAGAAAGACTACGCTCGCTCGTGCTCGCTAGATCCCTCGTCGCTCCGCTTCCCTCGGGATGACAGAGTGGCGCTCCCGCTCATTCTATCACCATCATGTTCTTTCTTCCGCCCCTCTTTTGATTAAGGCTACGGCTTCCCTATTCCCGCTTCTGCAAGCAGTCAAGGCGGCAGCCTTGTCGTTGCGGGGTGGAGTTCAAAGAGGGAGGGACACAATCGAAAGTGTCCCTCCCCTTTGCGGTTTTTGCTTAGGCTTTTTGCCGCACAAAAAGCCGTATAGGTCCCAACACAAAAGCGGCTCTTCATCTGAAAAACCGCTTTCGTTGTTTTCTGTTATAGTGTTCGTTTAGGCTTACTTATTTTCAGCCTTTTTCTTTAATACGACTACCCCTGCAAGCGCGAGCATAAGCACTGCAATGATTGCCGCGGGTTCCGCCATAATGGCAGAGCCGCACTTCTTCTTGCCGCCACCGTTCGAAGGAGCGGGAGCAGGTGCAGGCGTGCTGTTTTCCGTCCACTTCGCGTAGAGCGTTACGTTGCCCGTAATGGTATCGGTATCGAAGTTCCAGCTCTCGGTGCAATCGGCGTCTTTGTACCAACCGCCGAACGTGTAACCATCGCGCGTAGGATCGGTGGGTTTCGAGAACGTTTAGGCGTATGGCTCGTAAGCACAACACC
>JAIEBL010000026.1 GCA_029069015.1 Clostridiales bacterium | reverse complement strand
CATTATGGTCTGCTTAGTGCTGCTGCCGTCAAGCCCTGCCACGGTTCACAGTATAACGTTGCACAAGACCCCGGTATCATCGTCACACGAGCGGTAACGGACCTTCCATACAATACGCCGAAGGCGGCTTTCTGCCTCGCTGTAGCGGCTTGCGAGTGAAGGGCACCGCTAGCTCCCCACATAGCACAGCTTCTTAAGTATACCGCGTTTTGCGTGTTTTGGCAAGGCTTTTTTCGAAAATTCGCAAAAAACTTTGTTACGCTGTCAACGAATGGTTTGCCGAAGCGGCGGCATAAATTCGCCGTACAGCATTTGAATGAATTCGCCGATGTTCGTGTAGCGGTCTTTGGGCAGAACGGCAAGCGACTTCATAAGCGCGTTTTCCACCGCTATGGGAATTTTTATACCCAGCTTCGACGGGCGGGGCAGGAGATCTTGCTTGTAACGCACCGTCGCGTCGGCGGGCAAGTACCCCGTAATGCAGTTGTAGATGGTTGCGCCCATCTGATAGACGTCCGACCAAGGCCCTTGCTCGAATTGTTGGGGGCGGTACAGCTCGACGGGCGAGAAGCCCGATTTTAATACGATGTACGGCTTGACCATGTTGCTGTTGTACGCCATGGCTGCGCCGAAGTCGAGTAGCTTTACCATGTTGCCCTGAACGAGCTGGATGTTTTCGGGACTGATATCTTTATGGATGATGCCGTATTGGTGCAGGATAGACAACGATTCGAGCACGGGGCGCAGGATGATGAGCGTTTCGCGCAAGGAAATTCTGCCGCCGCGCGCCATAAGATATTTGCGGAGCGACTGTCCCTCTAAGTAGTCCATCACGATATACGCCGTGTTGTTGCTTTCGAAAAAGTTTAAAAGCTTGACCGTGCCGTGCAGGTGCTTTATGCTCATTAAAATGCGCGCTTCCTGAATGAACGCTTTCAGCCAATGGTTGAAGGGCGTGACGAATTCGGGACGCAGTACGCTGACGGCGGTAGACATGGGTTGGCGCGTGGCGTACCCTTTTGGAAAGAATTCTTTTATGGCAACGCGGGTGCTCGTCAGAAGGTCCCACGCAAGGTAGGTGATGCCGAAGCCGCCACGGCCGAGTGCGCGGCTGACAAGATACCGCCCGCCGAGTACGCTGCGCATGGGTAAATTCATAAGCGGACCTTCGTCGTCGCGACGCCGCCTGCAATGGAAGCAAAAGCCGCTTTTATCGAGCGTAGCAAAGCAGTTTAAGCAGATCGTTTGTATGTCCCGTTTATCTTCCATACCCGATAATTATACACCCGAATATAAATTGCGGTCAACTGTTTTTTCGCGCCTGAACGCGCAGGGGGAAAGCGCGTAAATTGCGCCCTGTATGCGCGCAACAAGTGCGCCAAAACGATTGACACAGCGCCCCCTTGTTTAGTATACTTAAAAGGTAATACGAATGGCAGAGTGCGAGGAAATGAGCGCTTGCCGCACGGGAGTATCCGAGAGAGAGGATGCCCGTGCGGTTTTTTACAAACAAAGGGGCGTGTACTATGTATAAAAAAGCCGAACCCGATTTGAATGCGGTAGAGAGGGAAAAGGAAATCGCGGCGTTCTGGAAAGAGAACGACGTGTTTGAAAAGACGCTTGAGAGCACCGAGAAAGGGAAAGAGTTTTCTTTCTACGACGGTCCGCCTACGGCAAACGGCAAGCCGCATATCGGGCATATTCTGACCCGCGTCATGAAGGACATCATTCCGCGCTATAAGACCATGAAAGGCTACCACGTTCGCAGAAAGGCGGGGTGGGATACGCATGGGCTTCCCGTGGAGCTCGAAGTAGAAAAGCAGCTCGGCTTCGACGGCAAGCAGGACATCGAAAAGTACGGCATCGAACCGTTTATCGGTAAGTGCAAAAACAGCGTCTTTACCTACAAGAGCGAATGGGAAAAAATGAGCGAGCGCGTGGGCTACTGGGTGGATATGGACAACCCCTACGTGACCTACGATGATAAATATATCGAATCGGTTTGGTGGGCGCTCAAAGAGATCGACAAGCAAGGGCTGATCTATCACGGGCACAAAATCGTGCCGTACTGCCCGCGCTGCGGCACGGCGCTCAGCAGCCACGAGGTTGCGCAGGGCTACAAGGACGTGACCGAAAAAACGTGCATCGTGCGCTTTGCCGTTCCCTCGAGAGAACGCACCTACATTCTGGCGTGGACGACGACGCCCTGGACGCTTCCGTCCAACGTCGCGCTCTGCATGAACGCCGACTACGACTATGCGACGGTACTTTGTGACGGCGACCGCTATATCATGGCGGCGGCGCTCGTACCTTCCGTATTCGAGGGCAAGCAGTATGAAATCGAGCGTACCGATAAAGGTAGCGCTTTTAAGGGGCTTCGCTATGAGCCGCTTTTCCCCTTCTATGAAAAGAAAGAGCAGGACTGCCATTACGTCGTTTGCGACGGCTACGTGACGCTTTCGGACGGCACGGGCGTCGTGCACATTGCGCCGGCATTCGGCGAGGACGACGCGCGCGTAGGGCGGGCGAACGATCTGCCGTTTGTGAAGATGATCGACGACCGCGGACGGTTTATCGAGCAAGCTAAGCCGTATGTCGGCTTATTCTGCAAGGACGCCGACAAAACGATTTTGCGCGATCTGAAAGCGCAGGGTAAGCTCTTTAAAGAACTTTCTACGACGCACAGCTACCCGCATTGCTGGCGCTGCGACACGCCGCTTCTGTACTACGCCAAAGAAACGTGGTTCATCCGCATGACGGCGGTGCGCGATCGGCTCATCAAGAACAACGCGTCGGTGCATTGGTTCCCCGAATCCATCGGCACGGGCAGAATGGGAAACTTCCTCGAAAACGTTATCGATTGGGGGCTTTCGCGCGACCGCTATTGGGGTACGCCGCTTCCCATCTGGGTGTGCGACAAGTGCGGCAAAACGCACGTGGTCGGCTCTAAGGAAGAGCTGAAAAAACTTGGCGGCATAAAAGGGGATATAGAACTCCACAAGCCGTACGTGGACGGTGTGACGTTTGCGTGTGACTGCGGGGGCAAAATGCACCGCACGCCCGAAGTCATCGACTGCTGGTTCGATTCGGGCAGTATGCCGTTTGCGCAGTATCACTATCCGTTTGAAAATAAAGACATTTTCGAGAAGACGTTTCCCGCCGATTTTATTTCCGAAGCGGTGGATCAGACGCGCGGCTGGTTCTATACCTTGCTCGCCATATCTACGCTCCTTTTCGACCGTGCGCCCTTTAAGAACTGTATCGTTCTGGGGCACGTCTGCGACAAAGACGGCTTTAAAATGAGCAAGCATAAAGGAAACGTGGTCGATCCCTATTCGGTGCTCGATAAGCAGGGCGCGGACGCAGTGCGTTGGCACTTCTATACGTCGAGTGCGCCGTACCTGCCCAGCCGCTTTTATCCCGAGGCGGTGTCGGAAGTGCAGCGTAAGTTTTTGGGCACGCTGTGGAACACCTACTGCTTCTACGTGCTGTACGCCGATATCGACGGGTTCGACCCCACGAAATACGACCTTAAAAAGTGCACGCTTTCCGTTATGGACAAGTGGATTTTAAGCGCGCTGAACACCCTCGTAAAGACGGTGGACGACGACCTCAATGAATACAAAATTACCGAGGCGGCGCGCGCGATCAGCGACTTTACCGACGAACTGAGCAATTGGTACGTGCGGCGCTGCCGCGACCGTTATTGGGGAAGCGACATGGCAAGCGATAAGATTGCCGCCTACATGACGCTCTATACGGTGCTTGAAACGCTCGCACGGCTACTCGCGCCGTTTACGCCCTTTATCGCCGAAGAAATCTATCAGAACATCGTGCGCAGCGTCGATAGCAAAGCGCCGATTTCGGTGCACCTCTGCGCGTATCCGAAGTGCAACGCAAAGTACGTGGACAAAAAGCTGGAAAGCGATATGGAGGTTGCAAAAGAAGCGGCTGCTTTGGGGCGCGCGGCACGCAGTGCAAGCAGTATCAAAAAAAGTCAGACTCTCATTCGTCATTTGCTTGCTGGACAGCGAGACGAAGCTTTTGGTGAAGACATCAAAGCGGTCATTGCCGACGAACTGAACGTCAAGCGTGTCGAGATCGTCGACACGGCGGCAAGCTATATTTCCTATTCGTGCAAACCGCAGCTTCGTACGATCGGGCCTAAGTACGGGAAACTTCTCGGCGGCATCCGCGAGCATCTTGCTACGCACGGCGAAGAAGCGGTCAAAGGCACGGCGGACGGTAAGACGTATACCTTTACGGTAGACGGCGCGGAAGTGGCGCTTACCGCCGACGACCTGCTTTCCTCGGTGACGAGCAAAGAGGGATACGCGGCGCAGAGCGGTACGCTCGTAACATGCGTGCTCGATACCACGCTGACACCCGAACTGATCGAAGAAGGGTACTACCGCGAACTCGTCAGCAAATTGCAGACGGCGCGCAAAGACGCGGGCTTTAACGTGACCGACCATATTGCGGTGACGCTCGGCGGCGACGAAGAAGTGCTAAGTGCAGCAAAAAATCATCACGACGAATTGTGCCGTGCGGTGCTTTGCGATACGCTTACTTTCGGCGGCGGGGCTACGGAAATCGACGTAAACGGCAAGAAAGCCACGATAAGCGTGCAAAAGATATGAGCGTGGGAGTAGACAGCGCTACGAACTGGCGCGACTACGAAGTGCTCGGCACGGGCGGCGGCGAAAAGCTCGAACGGTGGGGGAATGTGATTCTGCTCCGTCCCGACCCGCAGGTGATCTGGAAGCCGCAATTCGACCTCGGTAAGTATAAGGGCTTG
>JAIEBL010000259.1 GCA_029069015.1 Clostridiales bacterium | reverse complement strand
TCCCGCGTGCGACCCCGATTTCTACACCTTTACCTTTTATGCGCCCGTCGAAAAGTCGTTTAAAGATTGGAACGACTATTCGCCCGTGATGGTTTTAGACTATCACGGCAGACGGTTCATGCTTTCGGGCGACGCCGAAAAGGAGGAAGAAGCCAGCTTCGTGGCAAAAGCGACCGCGCCGATGGCAACGCGCGAAGAAAAATATAAGATTTTTGACGGTGACTATACCGTAGACGTCATTAAACTCGGGCATCACGGCAGTCGCACGTCGTCGAGCCAGGCGTTTTTGGACGTGTTCACCGTGGCGGGACAATGCCAGAACGTTTTTGCCATCGTGTCCTGCGGATTGAAAAACGACTACGGCCACCCGCATGCGGAAACGCTTACGCGCATTAAAGACATGGGGATCACGGACGACCATATCGTGGGCACGTATCAGAACGGTACGATCGCCATGCAGGTGCGCGGCAGAATAGAGAACGGCGTAGTGGCGTACGATATATATATGGGTGCGGAAATGGTACGCCGCATCGCGCCCGCCGTGGGCAACGATACGATCGCACTCACATGGAAGGAAATCGCCATTGCGGGCATAATTCTTGTCGTTCTCCTGCTTATCGTCCTTCCTTTGGTCATGCAGATGAACAAGTCGAAGTCCAAAGCGGTTTCGGGTGCGGCGAAAGAGGTGTACGCGGCGTTCGGCGGGGAGACGGCAAGCACGCGCAAGTCGTCGGGTAGCGGTAAAAGCAAATCGACGAGCAGTTCGACGCGCAAATCGTCCGCCTCTTCGCGCAAGTCGGGTAGCGGGAAACGGTAATGGCGGCGGAAGAGAACACACAGAAAGAACAAACGGCGAAAAGGGATGCGGCGTGGACGCTTGCGGCGGTGTTACTGTTTGCCCTCGGCGTCATGCTATTGCCCGCGCGAAAGGTGGGCGGCCTTTTCGTGCGCGACGACGAAAGCGCCCTTCTCTTAGGCGGCGCGTTGTTTCGTTCGGTCGGCTTCGTTGTGGCGCTCATTGCCGCAAAGCGCATGGGACTGAAACTTTTTCGTGCCTTTTCGTCCCGCTCGTTTTTGCTGTGTCTTCCTTTTATAGCGGTGGTTGCGGGTAACTTTCCCATAGGCGCGCTGATCGGCGGCGACCTTACGCTTTCGGCGACCTTATCTCGCGTTCTCTGCTTTGCGTACTACTGCATAGCCGTCGGGGCGTTTGAGGAAATCGTGTTCCG
>JAIEBL010000258.1 GCA_029069015.1 Clostridiales bacterium | reverse complement strand
CCCGTCATGGAAGTAGCGGGGGAAATTTCTTTATAGATAAAGTCGTTCAGTTCGTTTAAGTCCCCAACGTCCATATTGTTGAAGAACGTGCCCTTATAGAGCTCGTCGAACAGCGTGCCGAAAACACCGCGGTCGGTATACGACGCCGTATCGTTGCGGTAGAGCTTGTTGAACACTACGGCGGGGTTGTTGTTGCTGTGAAGCCCTACGACGAACAGCGCGTGAATGCCGATCGTGCACGCCATAACGACCGAAGTCACGATCGTCCAGATTTTGTGGGGTTTGGCGGGCTTGGGCGCGCGCTTTATAAAGTATTGCCCGAATACGAGGTAGGCGCTGATGAGCAGCCCCGCCACCGAAACGTATACGAAGTTTATGCTCAGATTCTCTACGATCGCCATAGCGTCGGTGCGGAGCGTCAGCATCGAGTAGTCGAAAATCGTGCCCGTCATTTCAAAGACGATAATAAGCACCAGATCTATGACGAAATTGGCAAGCAGGAGGGCGAACCCGTACCAAAGTCGCCCGCGGTTGTTGCGGATCGCGTACATGCCCGCCGTGAGAATGAGCATTAACGACAGATAGATCCACGGCTTGCGTATATAAAAGCCGCCGCCCGCAACGGCAGTAGCGGTCAATTCGATGATGATCGACACGAACCAAAAAGCAAAAATCAGATAGTTCGTGTACAACATTTTTAAAATCTTTTGCTTCATACAGACACTCCGTATATACTTTTAGTATTATACAATAAAGTTTCGGTGAATGCAACAAAATTGCCGAATGTTTTTTCTTTGCATACTTTTTGAAAAAAATTGTGCGTTTTGATTGACAAAGCAAACGGGGTGTGATAGAATAGTCACGCTGTAAAGAGGTTTACAGTACCATTGCGGTGACGATATCGTGAGGGATCCACCCGTTCTCATTCCGAACACGGAAGTTAAGACTCATGGAGCCGATGGTACTTGTCTGGCAACGGGCCGGGAGAGTAGGAAATCGCCGCATTCGATTAAACGCGAAGCTTACAAACAAAGCTTCGCGTTTTTCTTTTTTGCGCGGTTTATAACCGTCGAAATACGGCGTTACACTGCGGCAACCCTCGGTCATTTACCTTTTAGTAAACTCCCTCGGGTTTTCCTCGCGTGCCTTGTCTTTCTCGGTTCTAAACCGCGCAAAGCACGCCCGCATTCTTAATTAGAATTTCAGCTTTTCTTCTACGTATGCCGCGATCTTTTCGATGGGCAGACGTTCTTGCGCCATGGTGTCGCGGTCGCGGATCGTTACCGCACCGTCTTCGAGCGTTTCGAAGTCGATCGTCACGCAGTAGGGCGTCCCGATTTCGTCCTGACGGCGGTAGCGTTTGCCGATCGAACCCGTAAGGTCGTAGGTGCAAGAGAAGTGCTTGCAAAGCGCTCGGTAGATCTCGTCGGCCTTTTCGGAAAGCTGCTTTTGCAACGGCAGAACGGCAACCTTATAGGGCGCAAGCGCGGGGTGCAGGTGCAGCACCGTGCGCACGTCGCCGCCGTCCAGCGTTTCCTCGTCGTATGCGTTGCAAAGGAACGCAAGGACCGCGCGGTCCGCGCCCAAAGAGGGTTCGATGCAGTAGGGAACGTACTTGGCGTTCGTCACGGGGTCGGTGTATTCCATGGACTGACCCGAAGCTTCCTGATGGCGTTTTAAGTCGAAGTCCGTGCGGTCGGCAATGCCCCAAAGCTCGCCCCAACCGAAGGGGAACAGGAATTCGAAGTCGGTCGTGGCTTTGCTGTAATGGGAGAGCTCTTCTTTTTCGTGATCCCGAAGCTTGAGGTTTTCGGGTTTGATGCCCAAAGAGAGCAACCATTTATGGCAGAAGTCTTTCCAGTACGCAAACCATTCGAGGTCGGTGTCGGGTTCGCAGAAGAATTCCAGCTCCATTTGCTCGAACTCGCGGATGCGGAAAATGAAGTTGCCGGGCGTGATTTCGTTGCGGAACGATTTGCCGATTTGCCCCACGCCGAAGGGCACGCGTACGCGGTTTGCGCGCACCACGTT
>JAIEBL010000257.1 GCA_029069015.1 Clostridiales bacterium | reverse complement strand
GGATATGAGAACTTAGTAAATAAATATAAAAAAATCAATACAATGAATTATTGTCGCGGTATAAAAATTTCAGTAAAAATTCCAGTGCCGACCCGTTTTTAACCGTCATGATGGACTTTCCGTAAATACTCGAAATCGGATAAAGTCCGTCCTTGCCGCGTGAGTCTTCCGAAACGGCACGGTTATCCCCCATAACGAAAACGTGTTCTTCTACAACCACGATATCTTTATCGAAAGCAAAGTCACTCGGAAAACCCGCCGTTCCTTTTTTCATCGGTTCTTTGATGTATGGTTCGTAATACAGATTAAATTCCGATTCGTTTGCTTTTTTGATATAAAGAATAACGGTTCCGTCGTTTTTTTCCTTATCGAGTACGAAACGGAGCGTATCGCCCGGAATACCGATGACGCGTTTTATAATGTTCGTTTTTGTGGTTACGTTATTTACTTTTACGTCTTTCGTGATCACGACGATATCGCCGCGTTTATAAGAAGATACTTCTTTTAAAAGCAGAACGTGGTCGCCGTTATTGAGCGTATCCATCATACTTTCTTTATGCACTTCACAAAGCTGGAAAAAGCAGACGAACACGAGTAAAAAGCTCATAAAGAAAACGAAGAAATACAAAAGTGCGACGATATACGGATTATCGGGCTTTTCATTGGTTAAAAAACGGTCCTTGATCACGATCTGCCAGGGCTGTTTTTTTACTTTCTTTTTTTTATTTGCAGGCTGTGATTCGGCTGTATTCATTGTTTTACGTTCCTTTTTATTCTACCCGTTTTATCCGAAAGGTACGCCGAAAAATTTGATTCGATAAATTACACCCAAAGAATGGAATTTACAAGTACTTCGTTTTCTGCACCGATGTGCAGGAATAATGCTTTATCCCAACCCGAAAGCGCGCCGTCCGCCGATTTCATATCGGATGCGTTTAGCAATATTTTAAACCAATCGTTTTCGGGTGAAACCTGTTTTACGCAAGAATAAGTGGAATACGTTTCGCTGTCGATGATAGAGATCGTCACGTTTTGGGTGGAAGGCGAATACAACAAAAGCTGAAGCGTGCCTGTTTCTTCGCCGCTGTATACTTCGTTTCCTATTTTATAGGTATTGAGCGTGTTTGCTGCGATACCCTCTATGCCGAACGGTCCCGTTTTGATTTCGGGATACATCGTTTGGTCGGACGTAAAAAAGTCGTCGATCTGCATTTCGCTGTCGTATACGAGCCGCTTTTTATCCGTTGCCTTGGCTTTTACGTTGAGCGTGGAAGGTATCTTTTTCAGGATCGGCGTCGAGAAAATAAAACCGTCTCTTTCCAGACATACGTACGAATAGAGAATTTTCTCGGACGAATACACTTCCGTATAGGCAAAGTAGTCGTTTTCCCCCGCCTTTTCGAGCGGAATTGCCCGCCAGTTACGGTACGTGGGATTTTTTACGCCCTGCGAAACGTAGAGCATAGCGTTCGAAAATTGTAATTTTTCCGTATGACCTTCGTCTGCAATCGGATTGTCCGTGCCTTGCAACAGCGAATAATATACTTTGTTTTCGCTACCCGCCGCCTTGATTCCTACGTTTTTATATAATTTAGGTTGGAGCGTTCCCTCAAACATCTTTTTGAAAAACAATTCGATATTCGTTTCGATATGGATCGTTTTACCGCGCGACATTCTCGGCTCTGCATAGTAAATCGCGTATCCCGAAGATTGCGCGCAGAATTCGGAAATATCGTCGAGTGCGCCGTCGGTGTCATTCGAGCAGCAGAGCATCAGAACGGGTGCTTGCAGACAGGGCGCGTATGCCGCGGTATGAACGCCGACGCGCACGGCAAGCAGTGCGGGATCGTCTTCTTCGGGCGGTAAAAAGCCGGGAGAATACAGAGTGACCGCACCCAAAACACCTTGACAGACAGCGGCGCATTTGATCATTTGCGCACCGCCGTATCCGATACCGAACAGTCCTATTTTGGTAAAACCGCAATCTTCCAAATACGTAACACTGCGCATCGCCACCGTTGCCCAAACGTACCAGCACGATTTAAACGGCGTTTCGGTGGGCGCAAACAAAGCTTTTTCGTCGTAGTTGGCAAAGGAAAGTGCGCGCGGGTAAATCGTAAAACGGTCGTGGTCGAACGCGTTGCCTGCATAATCTACGATAAGCACCGCATATCCGCTTTGCAAAAAATGCGTACAGTCTACGGTACGCAAAGCTTGGTGCTGCTCAGCCATAACAAGAACCACGGTATCCGTTTTTTCGTTCGGCGTCAGAAGACGGGCAAAAATTCTCGTACACCCGTGTGGCGACACTTCGCCGTTGTAATATACGAGCTTTTCACAGTAGCCTTCCTCTTCGGATTCTTTTATGACGGTGACGTCTAACGGCATCACCTTGCGGTCGTAGTTCTTCCACAATGATAAAGGCGATAATACCATAGTCAGCATTGTACCGCTTTTTCATTCTTTTGTCAAGTTATAATTGTTTTTCGGCGTTCGATGTGTTATACTGAAAATATGCGTAGAAAAGAAGAAAACAGAGAGAAGAAAGTGGCGGTTTTGACGGGCGGCAGCAGCGGGATCGGAAAAGAGCTGTTAAAGAATCTTTTAAAAGCCGATTATTTCGTGGTAAGCGTAAGCCGAACAGAGCCGATGCTTGAAGACCACGGCGAAGCGTCGCACGCTTTTTTTGCCTGCGACCTCAGTAAGCCCGAACAAGTGGAAAGCACAGCGCAAGCGATCTTAGAGCAGTATCCGAAAATCGATTTGCTCATCAATAACGCGGGTTTAGGTATTTCAGGCGCGACCGAAAAGCTACCCGAAGAAGAGATCCGCTACGTTTTCGAAGTGGACTATTTTTCCGTTCTGCATTTGACCCGCGCGCTGTTACCCGCTATGCAAAGCGGCAGCAAGATCGTCAATATCAGTTCGGCGTGCGCGCTGTTTGCCCTGCCCTACCGCAACGTATACTGTTCGGCAAAGGCGGCGGTCAATATGCTCTCGCTCGGCTTACGCATGGAACTGAAAGCAAGCGGTATTCCCGTCGTTTGTATCTGCCCGGGGGATATCAGAACCAACTTTACGAAGAACCGCATCAAGCATACGGACGGCGACCGAGCAAAGAATGCGCAGGAAAAAATCGACAGTCGCGAACATAAACGCATGAACGTTGAAAAAGCCGCGAAAAAAATTGCCCGCATAGCGCTCAAAAAGAAAGGCGCCCTGTATATCGTGGGCGCCAAGTATAAAATGTTTAATCTTTTGTACCGCCTTTTTCCCGTCCGTACTTTTTACGGTGCAGTCGGAAAAATATTCGGATAGGTCGCTTTGCGTTAAAAATGACCGTATGCTAAAAATAGCATAAACAGCGCAATTACGATAAACATGGACGGGCCTGTAAAAAACGCCCAGAACACAAACGTCCGAAAATGCCATTTTAAAAAAGCAATCGCTGTATTCATTTTAGGTATGCCCGTAAAAATGGCTATCAATACGGCAACCAGTATAAAGGCGGCGATATATCCGACTGTCAATAAGAAACCTTTTAGTATCCATTTCTTCGAAAAGGTGATTTTAAAGAAAATGCACGTGCTGATAAGGGTATAAAGAAGGTCGACGGCGCAGAGAACGATGATGGCCGTTGTATTTCGAGGTTTAACGAGATAATAGATGCAAAAGGATGTAACGGTAACCGCTAGGCTTACCAGCAACAGACCAATATTGATCAGTAAATCTTTTTTGTCGCCTTTCGTCATAAAAGACTACTCCGTGCGCAGTGCCGTGACGGGGTCTTTTTTTGCCGCGATGCGCGAGGGGATAAAGCCCGAAATGAGCGTGAGCACGATGGAGATGCAAACGAGGACGAGAGCGTGGACGGGGCTTAAGCTTGCAAGATTGCCGATGCCGAGCGAGCCGCCGCCGTTCGCGTCGATGACCGCGCCGATAATGGCGTTGATCGGGAACGTCAGAAGGAAGGCGATAAACACGCCTATAAGTCCCGCGATAAAACCTATCAAAACCGTTTCGGCATTGAACACGCGTGAAATGTCTTTCTTTCTCGCGCCGATACTGCGAAGAACGCCGATTTCTTTGGTGCGCTCGATGACCGACGAATACGTGATAATGGCGATCATGATCGACGACACGATAAGCGACACGGCGGCAAAGGCGATAAGGACGTAGGAAATAATATTGACCATGTTGCCCATAGTGGATGCCAATAGTTCGCTCGCGTCGGTGTACATCACTTTCTTTTCGGGATACTTTTTATTCCAGTCATCGAGGTAGTTGTTGATTTTCTTTTTGCTCTCGAAATCTTTGGGATAGATGAAAATGGAAGATGCTCTGGAAGCTGCACCCAAGCTTTCCAACGCGCGGTTTTCGTAGTACGCAATACGCTTTTTGAGAATGTCGCGTGTTTTGGCAAACTCTATAATCATCTCGGCGTTTGCTTCAAACGGCGTCCCTGTAAGCGACGGGTTGTTTTTCAAAAGTTCTTCGAGCGTCATACCCGCTTGCGCCTCGAATGCGGCGATGTTCTTTTCGGTTTCGATGATCGTCGGCGTTAATCCCGCAACGTCGTAGAACGTACGGTTATCCCAAACGCGTCTGCCTTCGCCGAGCGGAATCTCGCACTGTTCTTTTTGGGTTTGCACGATAGCAGACTCACCGTTCATTTCCAGAACGGCTTGCGTGAGCGCGGGCGTATACACGATGCCGCAATTGAACATTTCGAGAGGAATGCCCTTGTTGATACGCAGAACCCCAACGATTTTGAGCGGTATGTTCTTCTGCCCCGCTTCCCCCTCCGTCGTAAAGAGCGTGTCGAGTTCGTCGGCGTAATCGGCGGAAGAATAATTCTTATACGTGCCGTCGGGATACAGATTGTCGTTGGCAACGATCAGAAAATCGGGCTCGCCCGTATTCGGGATCAGCTTTTCCAAATCGAGTTTACTTTTTTCGTCCGTTTGGTAGTGTAGCCTCAATGCGTCGAGTACGCTCGTAGAAATTCGGTTGTTCTTATCGATGACGATGGCAAGTTCGTTCTTTTCGGTGGGCATCTTCCCCGCCATGACCGAATACTGCTCTCCCATGTATTCGGCGGTCGGCAGCATTTCCTGCCACACGGATGTCGACCCCATGAGGGACGCCGTTTCGCCGCCTATGATTTCCGCCTTGCCGGTTCGGTTTTTTCGTAGAACGAACATATCCACCGAATTGGTGTAGGCGATCGCTTTCGACCAGGACGAATCCATATTCTTGATATACGAAATGTAATCGTCGGAGATATCGTTGTAGTACAGCATGGTGGAAATGCTTTGCGTGTAGATTTCCACTTTGCCGCTTGTCGGGAACTCTTCGTGTTTTTCGCCGCTCCCGCCTACCATGCTCGTAAGTGACGCGATGTCCACCGTCTGTTGCGTTACCTGTATCGGGAAGCCCGCGAGCGTATCCGTTTGCAGTTTATCGATATACTTCGTAAACCCGTTGGAGATGGAAAGCACGAGCGCAATGCCGATAATGCCGATCGAGCCGGCAAACGACACGAGCGCCGTTCTGCCCTTCTTCGTGGCAAGGTTGCGGCCCGAAAGGCCGAGCGCCGTCAAGAAGTTCATCGAAGTGCTCTT
>JAIEBL010000256.1 GCA_029069015.1 Clostridiales bacterium | reverse complement strand
TATTTGTATCATATAATAACAGTAATTAAGTTTTACGGAGGTTAAAATATTATGGACAACAACAACAACTTGGTGCGATTTTTGCTCACCTTCTTCCTCGGGTTTATCGGCAGTATCATCATTAACCATACGTCTCTCAAACCCGACGGCTTCAGATCGAGGTCACTGGCATACTTCTTCCTTTCGATGATTACGTTCGGTATTTACGGCTTAGTAGCTTCTATCTGCAACTTGGTATTCGACTCAAGCAAGCCCAGGAATATAGGCTACATTAAAGAATAATACAGAAACAACGCCGAAAAGACCGAGAACCTTATCGGCGTTATTTTACAGAAAACTCTTACTACGTATAAAACAGCCCGATATCTTTGTTGGATAACGGGCTGTTTTTGTGTAAGCTATTTTGTTTTTATCTGCCGTTCATTACTTTTTATCGGTAAGACGGGAGCGCAGTTTATCGAGCACCAACGAGTTTGCCAAACGGCGCACTTTGTCGCTCTGTTCATCGATCTGAATCGTGGTGAACTCCTGCGGCATAATGTCTTTGACGATTTCTTCCACTTCGCTGCGCGGTACGCTGCCGTCGAGCTGTTGCACGAGTTGCTCCATGATCAACTTATTAGCAACTTGTTTGGCGAGACGGGAAGCGATTTCCATTTCTTCCGAAGTTGCGGGGATATCCTGCGCTTCGTTCGGGTTCATAAGAATCACTTCTTCGTTTGCTGCCGTGCTTGAAACGGGATTATTGATGCTGGTGTTGTTGATCTTGGAAATCAGTTCGTCGGACGAAAGCTCCTGCGGCTCGGGTTTCTCCGCTGCCTTTTTCTTACGCGTGTTTTTGCGAGGCGCGGGCTTCGTCGCTGCGGGTTCTTCGCTCTCTACAGGCGTTCCTTCGATCATTGCGCCGATTTCTTCTTTAAGGCGCGCGATTTCGTTGAGTACCTGCTTGTTGTCGTTGCGCGGCTTCTTGCGGGCAAGTTCCGCTTTAAGGGCCTCGATCTCTTCCAAAACGGGTACGTTATCCACAACGAACGATTCGCCTGCCCCACGACGCAACGCATCTTTCAGGTCGGCAATATCGCTTGCAAGTTCTGCCACGGTATCCGATACGGAAGTTGCGGCAAGCGAAGAAGCGATTTCCGATTTGAGATTTTCGATTTCGTCGGCAAGGCGCGAATTCTCGGCATGGGTTTCGCCGTGCTGTTCGAGAAGCTTTGCAAGCTCAGACATATAATTGAGCGTAGCAGCGTCGGCGTCGCGCTGATTGGCAACGGCCTCTTTCAACTCCGCCAAATCACTGAGAATGGAGTCGTTTTCTTCGCGTTGCGCCTGTTTTGCGAGCTTCTCAATTTCTTCGTGCATCTTCTTGAAGCGGGCTTCGTTCTGCTCGCGTTCATCAATGGCAAGATTGGTGAGTTTGTCTTTGATATCGGCAAGCTCGTCCGCCATGTTCTTGGCGTCGTCCGCTTGTTTGATGATCGCAATTTCGTCACGCAAAGCCGAGATTTCGTCGAGAATGATATT
>JAIEBL010000255.1 GCA_029069015.1 Clostridiales bacterium | reverse complement strand
TATCATGGGCGAAATCTCCCGCGCGGGCGGCAAGCTTGCAAACGCTAACTTCATCGCCAAAGCGCCCAAAAACCTCGTGGATGCAGAGCGTGAGAAGCTCGATAAATACATCGACATGAAGGCGAAAATCGAAATACAGATTCAGGAATTAGAAAATTAAAAGTAAAAGGGGAACAGGAACAGAGTTATGAAAGGCTTAAAAAAAGTTTTTTTAGCACTCGTGATTTGTTTATCGTCCGTTGCGGCGTTTGCCGGTTGCGATTTCGGGGGCGGCGATGACGGCGGAAGCGGTTCGCATGGCAAGCCCGTTGCCACCTATACCTTTGCAACGGTGAATTATCACTACCAATACAACGTGCTCATAGAAGAGTATTATCAGGAAAAGTACAGCATTTTGAAGGATGAAACCTACGAAATCACGAAGTTTTATACTCCGCCCGAAAAATCGGGCTACACGTTTGCAGGCTATACGCGTGAAGCGGGCGGCGAAGGAGAGTTGGTCAGTCTTCCTTTTTCGATCAAGGGCTCCGGCGGAGGCGGTACGGTTTACAATCTCTATGCTAAATACGTGCCGATCACGTACGAGGTAGTGTATTATCTCGACGGCGGCACGAATCATGCCGATAATCCCACGACGGCGTCGGGCAAGGTAACGCTGAAAAACCCGAGTAAAGACGGCTATTTCTTCTGGGGCTGGTATGAAGACGAGGACTTTACAACGCCGATCGAGACGCTCACCCTTCGAAGCGGCGAGGATACTACCATTCACTGCTATGCGAAATGGGGGAGAATAAACACCATTTCCTATTCCGTCAATGCATCGGGCAGCAATATCAAGCTGACCGACCAAAGCAGACCAGAGTCGTACATTTCTTACGGAACAAAGGAAACGAGTCTGTTCTTGACGCACACCCACTATGCGGGTTATTTGTTTGCGGGTTGGACCTACGAAGGGCAGACCGAACCCGTTCGGGGCAATAACGCGACGACCATTAATATTCCCGTGACGACGGAAGGCGATTTGCACTTTGTTGCTAACTATTTGCACGAAACCGATTTTAACGCTCTTGGGATCACGCTGGAAGACTCCGAAGACGGCGTAACCACGATGAC
>JAIEBL010000254.1 GCA_029069015.1 Clostridiales bacterium | reverse complement strand
AAACCGCCGTATATATCGGCTGGAAAGAATTTAAGCGTGGTAAGTCCAAGAGAGAGCGCCTTCATGATTTCGGTAGGCGTTACGCAACCGGGATAATACGGCACGTTATGTTTTTTGCAGACCTTTGCCACGTGCTTACTGAGCCCGGGAGAAACGATGAACTTCGCACCCGCTGCGAGCGCACACTTACACTGCGCTTCCGTCAGAACCGTGCCCGCCCCGATTTCCATATCCGGAAACTTTTTGACGGCAAGACGGATCGCGTCTTCGGCGCAATCCGTGCGGAACGTGATCTCCGCTTTCTTGATGCCGTACGCGCGGAGTGCTTCCAGCGTCTTCTCTGTGTCGGTGAGCTTCTTTATCACCACTACGGGTATTATCCTTTCCGTATCCATTTGCTGTTTACCCTCTCACATAATTTAATATTTATATATACAGTATAAAACAACTGCGCGACAAAAGCAAGCTATTTTCCCTGCCGAACGGCTGTTCTTGCCATGTAATATCTTTTATAGTCGAAATACGTCCGAACCCGAACGCATTTTCAAAACACACGTCTATACGCTATTTCTGAATGAGAATTTCGCGCAAAAGCTCTTTATCGCCAAGCAGCTTACCTGCGCCCAATATCGTACAGTACGACGGTTCGTCCACCAAATACACGTTTAAATGCAGACGTTGCGAAAAAATTTCGCGCAGGCCCAAAATCTTAGAACCGCCGCCCACGACCCATATACCGCGTTTGTAGATCTCCCCCGCGACCTCGGGCGGACACATATTGATGATGCTTTCCACGGCATCGGCAATACGCAGATAGTACGGCATCAGCACACCGCACAATTCGGAAGCGTTCACAAACGTACTGTCGCTGTTCTTCGTGCGCACGTTCCTGCCCGAAACGGACATAGAGGACGTATCGTTCCCGAACAAGCTTCCGATTTCGTTTTTGAGCTTCCGCGCGGCAAGCTTTCCGATTTTAACGTCGTACTTGCCCGCAACGTAATCGATGACGGCGTTGTCCATCATGTTCCCGCCGATCGTTACGCCGCAGCCCGATATCACGCCCGACAAACTTACGGCGGCAATTTCGGTCGTCCCCGCGCCGATATTCACCAAAAGGCCGCCCACGCCGCCTACGGGCAAATCAAGCCCTATACCGGTAAGCATAATGTTGTCTACCATCGTAACGTCGGCAATACCCGCCGCTACGCAAACGTCTTCGTACATGCCGCGTTCTTCCACCGTCAGCCCCGTGGGAATCCCCACGATGGCTTTGATTTTGGGAAAGAATATGTAGGACGACGGCAAAATCTTTTTAATGAACTCGCGCAAGAGCACGGTGCATGCCTCCGAGTCGGCGATCACGCCGTCTACCACGGGTGCAATGATGGTGGTGTGTTCGGGCGTTTTGCCGAGCATCTGCTCCGCCGCCGTACCCACCGCGCGCACGCGTTTGTTTTTGGGGTCGCCGATAAATGCGATAATGGTGGGTTCGCGAAGCACGATTCCGTTGCCGGACAAAAACAGTGAAGTATAGCCCGTGCCGATTTCTACGGCGATTTCCATTACTGCCATTTGAGTATCTCCTTGATAGCCTTGCCGATTGCTTGCACCGGCAGACCGATCACGTTATCTTCGTCGCCGTCCACTCCAACGATAAGCGGCGCGAGCAACGGATCTTGCAACCCGTAGCCACCCGCTTTATCGAAGGGTGCACCTGATCGTACGTATGCTTTTATAATCGCTTCGTCGTATGCCTTGAACGTGACGCGCGTTTCCTCGCTTGAGACGTAGCGTTGCTCATTCGTACGAATACAGTAGCCCGTTATCACCGAATGCGTCCTGCCGCACAGCGTGTGCAGCAGGCAATCCGCATCGGACGCGGCTTTCGGTTTTCCGTACACTGCCCCGCCGAAAGTCACGACCGTATCCGCACCGAGCACCGTACCGCCCGTATGCCCGAATACCCAATCGGCTTTGCGCGCGGCGTTTTCTTGCGCATAGGTCGCGGCGCTTCCGCCGGTAAAAGGCAATTCGTCGGCCTGACAGGGAAAAACCGTAGCGGTCAGCCACGGTATTTTCTTTATCAGCAGCGCACGCCTCGGTGAAGCGGACGCGAGCACGATGCTATAAGATTTCAAGATTTTTCTTGTACGCGCGGGCGAATTCCGCTCCCGCCGTGAGCGCGTCTTTGATCTCCAACGAACAGTCGCCCTCCACTTCCGTCTTCATGATCACGCTGTCGCCGAGGACGTCGCAGTTGAGCATTTTAACCGAACCCGACATTGCGCGGTCCAGGCTCTCGGCAATGCGCAAAATCACGCTCAGTTTCGCTACCGCAACCAAATCTTCCTCGCGCAGAATGTCTTTGTATTTATTCCACTCGTTGATCGGGAATTCTTCCATGCGGTGTCCTTGCGCCACGAATGCGGCAAGCGTCAATTCGCGGTGACTGATGCCGCAGAGATTGCTGTTGAGAATGAAGTAGAACGAATGCTTCGGATGGTCGTAATATTTGATACGCATACCCGCATCGTGCAGGAGCGCCGCCACGCGTAGGACTTTCACGTACTGCCGCGGCAACTTGTGCAGAACGCGCAGTTGCTTGTAGAGCTGAATGGAAAGATTACAAACGTGCTCGGCGTGCGGGATATTCACATCGAAATAGTGCATCATCGTATAGATCGAGTGACCGAGGACGTCGGTAATCGGCTTTTCGACGGTCGAGGGAACAGCGTGGTTGAACATAATGCCCTCTCGGATGCCGCAACCCGAAATCACGAGGTTTTCAAAGCCCGTAAAGTCGAAGAAACCTTTAATGCAGGCAAGCGCGGAACTGAAAATGTCGGCACGTTCCACCGAAAGTCCTTTGATTTTGGTACGCTTGTCCGCGTCCAAAACCTTGACCATATCGTAGATGGCATTAAAGTCTGCAAGGCTCACGTTGTAGTTATGGATCATTTCGAGCGGATACCGCTTCCTGCGCTTGCAAATCTTTGCAAGATTACGGAACGACCCGCCCACGCCCACGAACTGCACGTCGGGATCGAGCTCTTTGAGCCACGCGATTTGCGAAAACTGATCGAGCACGTACGTTTCGATCATTTGCGACTGCTTTTCGGGCGACACGTTGGGATCGTTAAAAAGGTCGCTGAGCGTGATCGTACCGAACGGCAGATTCTCACGGTTGATAATATTGCGGCGGTTGTAGTGAATGAGCTGCGTGCTACTGCCGCTGATATCCACGATGACCGCTTTGGGAACATCTAAGGAATTGATAACACCCTGATAGATATGTACGGCTTCCTCCTCTTCGGTAAGCACCTTGAACTTGAAACCGCAGACCGAGTTGATTTCTTCCAAAAAACTCTTTTGGTTTTTGGCGCGTCGCACTGCATTGGTGGCGATTGCGTACACTTTATCGACGCAATAGCTGTCGCAGAGTTTACGGAACATCTTCAACGTTTTGACCGCTTGCGCCACGCGGGAGGGTTTTAAAAAACCGTCGCGCTCCATATCCTGCCCCAAACGGACCGATTCTTTCAGTTCGTCGATAATCACGAAATGCCCGTTAGGCAAAACGTTCGCAATCACCAGACGCGCGGAATTGCTGCCTAAATCGATTACTGCTATTCTTTCCACTTTATATACCTTCTTTTCGCCCGTCGTACCACAATATCTTGTAGTATATTAAAAGGCAAGACTTTAACCTATACAAGTATAACACAGGTTTTGTCTTTTGTATAGACCCTTTTTAAAAATAATTTAACTAAATTTGGCTCTTTTTTTTTCGTACATTTTAGCCAAAAACACCGAAAATCCCTCTCTAAGC
>JAIEBL010000253.1 GCA_029069015.1 Clostridiales bacterium | reverse complement strand
CTCGCGTACTTTTTGCTTCGTGTTGTCGCTTGCCGACCCGCATAAAAAGATGACGTGTATACGCATTCTCGTCGTTTGCAATCCGTCGGCGCCGTACACGATTTTTCCCGCTTTTACGGCAAAGCCTAGCAAAGATTCGATTTTATCTTTTTCCAAGGCCGACCTCTTTAAGCTGCTCGAAAACTTCGGGCGGAATCTCGCAGTTTAAATGCTTTTTTAAAAGTCCTTTGGCGCACTTTACGCGGCACGCTTCTTCCGTGCACACGTACGCGCCCCTGCCGTTCTTTTTGCCCGTTTCGTCAATGCCCACTTCGCCGTCCGGTGTCCGAACGATACGAAGCAGCGAACGTTTATCGAACATCTTTCGACAGGCAATGCACATTCTTTGCGGCGTTTTTTCCCGATTATTCAAGTTCGCCCAAATCCTCGTCGAACAAATCGGTATCGGCAATTTTCGGTGCTTCTGCTTCCTGAGCGGGTTCTGCTTTTTCTTCCTCGACGCCTTCGGCGGCTTCTTCCTCTTTGAGAAGCGACGAGTACGGTTTTACGTCGATTTTCCAATTCGTAAGCCGTGCGGCAAGACGCGCGTTTTGTCCGTCTTTACCGATGGCAAGGCTGAGCATATCGTCCATAACGACCGCTTTTGCGGCGTGTTCTTCATCATTGACTTGCACCATGACCACTTTTGCGGGGCTGAGCGCACGGGCAATGAATTCCAAAATATCGGGACACCAATGAATGATATCGATTTTTTCGCCGCCGAGTTCGGAAACGATCGCGTTTACACGCATACCGCGGTTACCGACGCACGCGCCTACGGCATCGATATCGCTGTCTTCACTGTATACCGCCATTTTCGTACGGTAGCCGGCTTCACGGACGATGGCTTTAATCGTCACAAGCCCGGACGCGATTTCAGGCACTTCCAACTCAAACAGGCGTTTTACAAAGCCAGCAACGGTGCGCGAAACGATAATCTGCGGTCCTTTGGGTCCGGTGTTGATTTTCTTAACGTAGACCTTGATTTTGTCGCCCACGTTGAACTTATCGTTGGGCGCTTGGTCCTGCGGCATAAGAACGGCTTCGAGCTTGTTGATTTCCACGTAGACGTTCTTGCCTTCCAGTCTGCGTACCACGCACGTCACGAGCTCGTCCTCTTTCTGACTGAGTTCGTTGTAGGCAATTTCACCCTCTACTTCGCGCAGCTTTTGCATAACGACCTGTTTTGCCGTTTGTGCCGCGATTCTGCCGAAGTCGCGAGAGTCGATTTCTTCGCTCACGACGTCGCCGAGTTTATATTTGGGGCTGATAAGACGCGCATCTTCCAAGCTGATTTGCGTTTCCTTGTCTTCCACTTCTTCCACGACTGTCTGATAAGCGTAAATCTTAATCGTACTGCGGTCGGGATTCAGCTTAACGTCAATCGCTTTGCTCGTGCCCATATTCTTTTTATAGGCAATCACAAGCGCCGTTTCAAGCGCTTCGATAAACGTGTCTTTCTTGATTCTTTTTTCGCGTTCGAGTTCGTCCAGAGCCGCAAAAAAGTCTTTACTTACCATTGCCTTGTTTCTCCTTTATTCAAACTTAACGAGCGGGCGAACAAGCGCTACTCGATTCGTTTCGATTGTCGTTTCTTTTCCGTTACATTGTAGGCGTAGCAGATTATCGGTCTTTTCGAGCAAAACGCCCTCGTACACCTTTTTGCCTTTGAGCGGCGCGTACAACTTGACTTCCACTTCCCTGCCGTAGTTACGTTCATAATCGCGCAACTTTTTAAACGGACGATCCAGCCCCGGCGAAGAAATATTGAAAATGTACGGCGCATCGTTCGTCGGATTCAGATTATCGATAATCGGGTTTACCGCGTTATGCACCGCTTCGCAATCGTTGATCGTCACACCGCGCGGTATATCGATATAAATCGTGAGGTTCATGCCGTCCGCACGTTTTACGTATTCCACATCGACGACCTCGAATCCCATGCTTTCTATTGTGGGTGCAAGCGCTTCTTCTACCCGACTGACGATTTGATTATCCAAATACTACCTCTTTTACATAAAGTTGAGAGCGGGCAAACACCCACTCTCAAAGCATACTGTCTAAGTTAATAATATTGTACCACAGCGTAGCGTAATAATCAAGTGTTTGCAGGCAATTTTTCCGCCAATTTTAAGAAAACTTCGAGGGTTGCCCAGGCATCGAAAATGGCGCGGTGCGCTCCTTTATTCACCACTCCGAACGTTTTTACGAGCGTTTCCAATTTATAGTTTTTAAGCCCCGGATAGTAGGTTTTCGCAAGCGATAGCGTATCGAGCAGT
>JAIEBL010000252.1 GCA_029069015.1 Clostridiales bacterium | reverse complement strand
TATTCCCATCGTAGGCATCGTGGATACCAACTGCGACCCAGACGAAGTGGACTACGTGATCCCCGGCAACGACGACGCGATCCGCGCCATCAAGCTTATCGCGGGTGCGATGGCCGACGCGGTTATCGAAGCGCGCGAAGGCGAAGAAGGCCTTGCCGCTCGCCGTCAGTTAGAAGCGCAGATGGCAGAAGAAAAGGCGAAAGAACAGGCCGCGGAAACCGTAGCCGAAGAGGCGCCTGCCGATGACGGAGCAAAGGAGGAATAAATCATGGCATTTACGGCAAAAGACGTTGCAAAATTGAGAGAGCAAACGGGTGCGGGCATGATGGACTGCAAAAAGGCCCTTACCGCAACCGACGGCGATATGGAAAAAGCGGCAGAATATCTGCGCGAAAACGGCGTAAACATCGCGGCGAAAAAAGCTTCGCGTATTGCGTCCGAAGGCGTTGTAGCGGCGTATACCTCGCCGAACGGCAAAGTTGGCGCGCTTGCGGAAGTTAACTGCGAATCCGACTTTGTTGCAAAATCGGACGTATTCGTAGGTCTTTGCGCGGCAGTTGCACAGCAAGTTGCGGAAACGAATCCCGCTGACCTTGAAACGCTCCTTGCACAAAAATCGGTAGTCGATAAAGCGTATACCGTAAACGACCTTGTAAACAATGCAACGGCGAAAATCGGCGAAAAGCTTTCGGTGCGTCGGTTTATTCGCTATGAAACCAAGTGCGGTAAAGAAGAATATTATATCCACATGGGCGGCAAAATCGGCGTTCTTTTGGAACTTGCTACCGATAAAGATCTCAGCGGCAACGAAGAATTCCGCACGATGTGCCACGACATTGCCATGCATATTGCGGCAGCGTCGCCTAAGTACGTTTACGATTCGGAAGTGCCCGCTGAAGAAACGGCGCACGAGAAAGAAATTCTCACCCAACAGGCGCTCAACGAAGGTAAGCCTGCTGCGGTCGTAGAAAAAATGATCACGGGCCGCATCAAGAAGTTCTTCAAGGAAATCTGCCTTGTGGATCAGGAATTCGTTAAGAACCCCGATATTACGGTAGGTCAACTCGTTGCCGACTTTGCCAAGAAGCAAGGTTGCGGCGTTAAAATCGTTCGGTTCACAACTTTTGTAATGGGCGAGGGATTGGAAAAGAAAAACGATAACCTTGCCGAAGAAGTTGCGAAAATGCAACAGAAATAATTTTCCGTTATAAACAGTAAGGGACACCGATTTTTCGGCGTCCCCTTATTTTAATCCAGTGAGGCAATTGTATGTATAAACGTATATTGTTGAAAATCAGCGGCGAAGCGCTTGCGGGCAAAGCAGGCGTCGGCATCGACCACGACACCGTTGAGCGCGTCGTTTCGCAGCTCGTAGAGCTCCACAAAAGCGGCAAGGAAATTGCTGTCGTCGTAGGTGGCGGCAACTTCTGGCGGGGACGGCAAGGGACGAACATGGACCGCGTGACCGCCGACCATATGGGAATGCTCGCGACGATCATGAATGCGCTCGCGCTCCAAGACGCTATTGAAAAGCACGGCGTGCAAACGCGTGTACAGACGGCGTTATCCATTCCGTCGGTTGCTGAACCATACATTTTGCGCAAAGCCTTGCGTCACTTTGAATGCGGCAGAATCGTCATCTTTGCCTGCGGAACGGGAAACCCGTATTTTTCCACCGATTCCGGCGCGGCGTTGCGTGCCGCCGAAATCAAAGCGGACGTTCTTTTGATGGCAAAGAATGTAGACGGTTTGTACGATAGTGATCCCAAAATCAACCCGAAAGCCAAAAAGTTCGACCGTATTTCGTATATGGAAGTTGTCAACAAAGGGTTGCATCTTATGGATATTACGTCCATTACCATGTGTATGGAAAACAACGTGCCGATCATCGCATTCGGTTTGAATACCGAAAACGGGCTGGTGCGCGCGGCAAACGGTGAAAATGTGGGTACGATTATCAATTAAAACAGTTGTGTTAATTTGCAAAATTTGGTATACTATATAAAACGTAATTTCGGAGGGCAAGCGTATGGCAATCACCAATCCGCAAGTAAAAGAAGAATACGATAAATACGAGG
>JAIEBL010000251.1 GCA_029069015.1 Clostridiales bacterium | reverse complement strand
AACCGAAAATGCGGGGACGTTCTCGTATACGGGCAGCGATTTTTCGTATAACTACACCGTCTCGGGCGACGTAGCATCGGTAATCTATCCCGACACGTTGATCGACGGTTCGATCGGGTTTACCGTTACGCGCACCATGCAAAAAGCTTACTATTCCGATCTTAAAGTATCGATCGACGGCGGCGAAGCCACCACGCTCGACGGCTTTTTACTGAATAAGCAAGACTACACGCTTGCGCTTTCGCCCGACAATTACAGCGTTGAATTTTCGGGCACGGTCGGCGCGGGAACGTCTGACATCGATACCGTAAACGCAAATATCAACTATAACGGCGCAAATACGATTACCGTTACGGGTGACGACAGCAGCACCTTTGCCTATACCATAACGATTTCGCGTGACCGTTCCGACGTATTGCCGCAAGTGTGCGGACAAACGATCACCGGCGCGACGCAAACGATATACGTAGACGAAGTGCCCGCTACCGTTTCGGCGGACGATATCGTGCTTACGTATCCGAACGGCGCCGAAAAATCGAACGTAGCGTACAGTGGCGGCGTCGTAACGTTTACGCTCACCGATAAAGCGGTCGGCACGAACACGACGAATTACTCGGTTACGATCAAAAGCAAAATGGCAGGGCAGATCGGGTATTGGGATCTGAACGAAACGAGCGGCACGTCGTATGCGGGCAAAGCTTGGGATGAAACCACCCAAAGCTTCAAGTCGAATTCTTCTCTTACTATGTATACGCACGTAGGCGGACATCAGACGGCGCCTACTTCGGCAAGAACAAAGACGGCGCCTGCGTCCGTAGACGGCAAGCTCGGTAAGGGCATTCAACTGGCGAACTGGGGCTACACCGAGGGCAATATGCCCACGGCGGCGAATTCGACGGGCTTTACGTTCTCCACTTGGATGAAGACGAGCGGCATTGTCTGGGAAGCGATTTTTGCCGTATACAATAAAGACGGTTCGGGGAAGAGCTCGGAAGGTGTCATTTTCGAAAAAGGGCACATGCAATGGCCCAGATTCGACAACGGCGTCACGAGCGGTTCGTACGGCGGTAATTTCGATCCCGGGCAAGCAACCTGGAAATCGGGATTGAACAGCGAAGACGCGCGTAAAAACTATTTCAATTCCTCTTCCGATTTCGTTCTGTACACGGTAACCGTTTCGTACGTGAACGGGGTGGGCGTTGTGAAGTTCTACAAGAACGGCGAACTTGCCGCCACCTACGACAACACGTCGGACGGAAATACCGTTGCGCAGAGAACGATCGGGGCACTCAACAACGGCGGCTACATCGGTTTGCACCGTCATATCTACGACGGCGGGCAGCAGAGTACGTTCGACGACGTGCGCATGTTTGCGTATGCGATGACGGATAGCGAAGTCGCGGCGCTCCACAGTGCGTACGGCAACGTGACGGCGGTCGGTGCGACGTCGATTGCTACGACGGGCATTACGGGCTATCCGGACGTTAAATTCGCTACATCCGATACGGTGACGGTGGAAAGCGGCGTCGGCACGGGCGTGCGGACGAACGGCGTAAAATATTCCTATACGCTTCCTTCGGGCAATCCCGTCAGCAAAGCGACCGATAAAGTAAACGTGACGGTCTATAAGGATAATATCGCTTATATCAGCCGCACGGTTGAAGTGACGTTTACGCGTACGTTCGATGCGCCTACGGCGGCAACGCTCGGCTATAAGATCGGGTCGGGGGCAAGTCAGTCGCTTGCCGTGCAAGCTACGCAGAACGTGACGGTTCCCGGCAACGTTGATTTGACGCAAGCGAACGCCATTACGAAGGGCGACTGCTCGGCTGTCGAAGCGAGCGGCGCAACGGCGAGCGCGTATAATATTGCGTTTGCATACACCCCGTCGACCAAGACGGCGACGTATACGGTGACGTACAGCGACTACACGGATATTAAAACGGTATACACGGTTACGTTCGCGAACCAAAAATACACGGTTACGTACAATCTGAACGGTGCGACAGGTACGGCGCCTGCGCAAGTTACCGACATTGCGTACGGCACGAAGCTTACCGCGCCTACCGAGCCTGCCTGGACGGGTCACGTGTTCAAAGGCTGGTACAAAGACGCGGATTGCACCGCGGGACAGGAATGGGATTTTGAAAACGACACGGTTACGGCGGATGCAACGCTGTATGCCAAGTGGGCGACCGGTTACGCGATTACGTACTACGATGGTAGCGAAGCGCTTACCTTTGCGGGTAAAAACGGTTACGAGGCGGGCGTAGCTCTTACGCTTCCCTCCGCTACGAAAACGGGTTATACGTTCATCGGTTGGTACGAGTCTTCCGATCTGAGCGGTACTGCCGTTACGGAAATCACCTCGTCGGATGAAGGGGACAAAACGTATTACGCGAAGTTTGAGGCCAATACGTATACGATTACGTGGGACGCAAACGGCGGCACATTTACGGGGGATACGGAAACGGAAATCGATTACGACAGCGACCTCGTATTGCCGACGCCTCCCACTTTGAGCGGCTACACGTTCCTCGGTTGGTTCACCGACCTTAACGACGACACGACGCAAGTGACGGCGGGTAAGTGGACGATTGCCGAAAACGTTACGCTTTACGCCAAGTATACAGAAACGATGTATACGGTTACGTTCAACCTGCAAGACGGCAGCACCAACGCTACGGTGCAAGTCGCCGAAGGCGGCACGGTTACCGAGCCTGCCGATCCTACGCGCGGCGGTTACCGTTTCGAGGGTTGGTACGGCGACGCGGCTTGCACGGCGGAATGGGATTTCGATACGCCCATTACGGCAGACGTTACGATTTACGCAAAGTGGACGCAAGTCTTCACCGTTGTGTACGAGCTTAACGGCGGCAGCGGCGTTATTGAATCGGTGACGGTAGACTATGGCGAAAAGATTTCCGCGCCTGCTACCGAGCCTACGAGAAGCGGCTACACGTTCGGCGGTTGGTATAAAGACGTTGCC
>JAIEBL010000250.1 GCA_029069015.1 Clostridiales bacterium | reverse complement strand
AAAGTGACGGCTGACTTGCAAAACTAAAACGTGTCTAATTGGCAAAACAACCGCGACGGGGTGAGTTACAGCAGCGACGCCGTGCGGCACTATAAAGAAAAATATCCCGAGGCAGAGCTTTCGTTCGTCATCGGGTCGGACTGTCTGGGCGCGCTCCCCGAATGGCACGAAGCCGATTATCTGGCGGCGAATGCGGTGTTCTACGTGATTGCCCGTCCCGGTTTTCCCATCCGCAAAGCGCAAATAGAAATCTTAGCCGAATTGGGCTTTACCGTAAAGCGCGGCTTTAAGGGCGAGGACGAGTCTTCTAGTTTGGTACGTGTGGCGGCGGCGTTCGGAAAAACGGACGAGCTTTTGCCTGCGGAAGTGGCGGCGCATATCGAAAAGCACAACCTCTACAACGACTATACGCCTTTTACGCGCGCGTTTAAAACGTTCGGTATGAAAAGCGAGCGCATCGAGCACACGTTCCGCGCGGTGAAAGCGGGCATTAAGCTTGCGAAGATTCACGGCGAAGACGTTGATTCGGTCATTACGGCGCTTATTTTGCACGATATCGGCAAGTACGCCGACCGCGGTTCGCTTTTAAACAACAACGTACACGTGTCTGACGAGGTATATAAACTGCCTTCGCCCGTGATCCATGCGCACGTTTCGGCGGCGATCGCGCGCGACTACTTTCATACGAGCGACCAAATCGTGACGGCAATTGCTCGCCATACGACGGGCGCGGCGGGTATGACGGCACTTGATCAAATCGTATATCTTGCCGACGCGACCGAAGAGGGGCGCAGCTACGAAGAAGCACCGAAAATTGCCAAGCTTGCCGCAAAAGATCTGGATCGCGCCATGCGCCGTGCGCTCAAACTGTCGATTGCGGAAGTAAAGAAAAACGGCAATACGCTTCATGCCGATACCGCCGAGGCGTATGCGTACTTCCGTACGTTGTGCGCAACCCGTGCGGCAGAAGCGAAAGCCGCACCTGTGTTTGCGCCGAAAAGCGATAAGGCGGAGAAGAAAGGCAAGGAAGAAAAAGGTAAGAAGAGCGAAAAGGCAAAGGAAAAGAATCTGTCCGAAAGCAAAGCGCTCGCAGACTATATTGCCGCGCGACTTAGCGAAAAGAAGGGCAAGGACGTCGTCCTCATCAACGTAGGGCAAAGAACGGTGATTGCCGATTATTTTGTCGTTTGCGGCGCAAACTCTACGACCGCAGTGCGCGCGCTTGCCGACTACGTGGACGAAAAGCTCAGTAAGGAGCAGGGGATAGAGCCGCTAC
>JAIEBL010000025.1 GCA_029069015.1 Clostridiales bacterium | reverse complement strand
CCTTAAAATAATCCTTAGTTATTGTAATGAGAGTCCGGGAAATAGTTGCGAAAATGCTATAGCTTTAGAGTATATCAATAGATATCAGAATGTGGTGTTGCAATAGGAGAGGGTGCCATTGAGGACAAAAATTGTGGCTTTAAATGAATAGTTTAGGGGAGGGTTCGTTTGTCCTTGCAATAAAGAAGCACCCGATGAGGGGTGTTTTTTTGTTAGCGGGAGCGAAGGCTGGCGATGCTGAGAGGTTTGCAATTTGCTGCAAATATGATATAATGAAAGCAGGATTCGGAAGGAGAAGTGCGGCAAATGAGTTTTATCAAAAAGTTCAAGACGTTTTTGGGAAAAATCAATATCGACTTCGAAACGTATGCAAATTGCACGATTAGTGGCAAAGACGGCAATGAATATTCGATGGCGCAAATAGACGCCGAAAAGATCAAAAGTTTCGATTGGGCGTATTTTCTTGCGCAAAAAAACGAGCTCGTCTTACTCGATAACAGGCAGGACACGATGGAGAGTATCGAGACGTTCGAACGGTACAAAAACGGCATTTTGGGGAAGTTGGGAAAATACTACAAGGAAGAAATCAAAGAGGCGGATGCCGGACGGTTCGAATACGCAAAAGACATTTACTATCTGATCCGCGATATTTGCGGTGATATAAAATACCGTTTCAAAGAAATTTACCCTATGTATATTGAGGACGGTAGCACTGATAACTTTCTGATTTGCATGTTCACGCGGGATAAAAAATACAACGTGGACAAAATGAGCAAGTTGGCGAAACAGTTGGGGCTGTACGTCTTTTATATCGACTGCTTTTTCCCGCAAAGAGCCGTCAAACCGTTAAGCTGTAAAGACTGTAGGGGCGACGGCATTCTGATACAAAAGAACGCCTATAAGGAAGACCGCAATGCGTCGCTCATCGCGGAGTTAAAAGCCAAGCAGCGTGAAAAGAGAGAAAAGCAGATGAATTTCGTGATGTCACAAGAGGACGACGAAAAATTTACGCAGAAAGCAAAGAAGGCGTATGATGCAATCAAAGGCTATGGGCTGGAGGGCATCGGCAAAGACAAGCCCGAACTGCAAATCGAAAGCTTTCTGATCGACGTCTTTAAAGTGCTTTTGTATAAGAAATGGGCAACGCAGAAAGATATCGTCGAGCTGGAGGAGGAGGGGTACTTTTTTCATACGTACGAAGACGGCTACGAGATACCTTCCAAGCAAGATATGATTTTCGATATTCTCGACAGGATAGAGGAAAAACGTTCGTAAAACTTTTGTAAAATGAGGAAAAACGGATATGGAATACGTAAAACTCACGCTTGACAATTTGGATAAGGAACATATTTGTTGCGCAATATCGAACAACAAGGATATTCAGGTGGCGAGCAAAAAAGCGTGGCTCAAAGAAAGATTAAGCGACGGCTTGGTGTTTTTGAAAGCTGCCGAGCGGGGCAAATGCTTTATTGAATACATACCTGCCGAGAACGCTTGGTGTCCTATCGAGGCGCACGGCTATATGCATATCAATTGCTTTTGGGTTTCTGGCTCTTTGAAGGGGCACGGCTACGCAAACGACTTATTGAATGCATGCATAGCCGATGCAAAAGCGCAAGGCATGCACGGCATTACGGTTATTTCTTCACCGAAAAAGATGCCGTTTTTGTCCGACCCGAAATTTCTTAAATATAAAGGCTTTCAGGTTGCGGATACTGCTGCCCCCGATTTTACTTTAATGGTTTTGCGGTTTGACGAAAATGCACCTGCGCCGAAATTCAAGGAGAGCGTAAAGCAACCGCATATAGAAAAGCAAGGCTTTGTCGTATATTATACGCTCGGTTGCCCGTTTACGGCAAAGTACGTTCCCTTAGTAGCGCAAACGGCAAAAGAGAAAGGCATACCGTTTGAGAGCATCCTGCTGGGGAGCAAAGAGAAGGCGCAAAACGCGCCTATGGCGTGGACGAATTACGCCGTATTCTATAACGGGGAATACGTATCCAACGAAATCCTCAACGAGAAAAGATTCCTCGAACTTGCAGAACGTTGCAAATCATGAAAACCTAGACGGATAAGACGATTCGTCTTATCGGTTTTTTCGGTGGTTGCGTGCACGGAATACAAAGACATATTTGCGTATACTGAAAAGTATAGAAATGTATTTGTAAAAAGCGCATTGTATATGTTATACTGAATCAGACGTTCTTTCAGGGGGAGCATAAACCATGCAGTTAAACGACGTTTATCAAGCGGCCAAAAAGTTTTGCAAAGAATTCTCTGTTTCCGCACACGAACAGGAGATCATATCTAAATACGTGGAGACGGGCGGCGGGCGCGCAAATATCGACGCGTGCTTGGATATGACCTGCGATATGAAAAAGCTCGCCGTCGTGTGTAAGCCCGTGATGGCGGTTCTTTCACAGCTGCAAAGAGACGGCGAGGAATTTAAGGCGGCGTACCGTTTTTGGGAATATCTTGCAAGGCATATCGACTACGAAAAGAAATATCATGACACGTGGTCGGACTTTATTTACTATTACGCGGATATCGTATCGTACGGGCTGAGTGCGAAAGAGACGCTGTTTTTCATGGCGATCAAATCGGACCTGAGAAACCAAAGACCGCAGCAGGCATACTTTTACGGTTCCGGCTGGGTCAACGATCCTATGCTTTGCAGCCGAAAAAATACCGACGCGCTTTACGAAGCCGCGATATCCGTATTATACGACGATATTTCGTTTGACAGACGGCTTCATCAATTCTTTTCCGTCGTTTGGAGTTCCGTTATAAAAGCCAGATCGATGTGGCTCAAATCGGTCGACGAGATCAAGGCGTTATGGAAAGACCTTCGCTTCGCGTGCGGGAAGATCGTAAGCGGCTATGGATACGGGCAGCCGATGTGGACGATCCGTAAGGCGGTGGAAGAATGTTACGAGTCTTATGTTTTAAAAATCATGAAGGTTTACGGGAAAGACTACGATCTGCTTATTGCCGACGGGGAAAACGTATTCACGTACAGCGAACAGATGGCGATCTTCAACGAGTTTTCGAACAACCAAATTCGCGACACGTTCAAGGCGATCATCGCGGATGACGAAACGCGGAAGAAGCTGTATACGAAAGAAAACATTGCGGCAAAGACCTACAACGCCGATCTGACGTTCGAGCGGTTCGAGGAAGCGTACAAGAGGTCTTCGGATACGCAGATGCTTTTCATGGGGTTGTGCTTTTCGCCCTGCAAAAAGGTGAACGCTTTCTGCAACGCGGAGATTGATAAACGGAAAAGTGCGCTTGAAAAAGAATTCAGACAATACGCTTCGGCGCAGACCGGAATGCCCAAGTACAACGCCGCGCTGATCGCCGCGCTTTACGCAAAGTGGGACGACGAGGCGGGCTCTTGCGCGTTTGCTTCCCCGGCGGAAGTGGAAGCATATGCCGCAAAGCAAAAGTTCGGCTCTGCCAAGCTTCTCGACAAGTTCGACTATTCTTTGCCCGTATACGGCCGTGACGGAAAAACGGCGGTTTCTCAGCAAGTGCTCAAAGTATTCCTCGATAAGTATTTTTCGATGAAAGATATTTACCGTAACCGCACGTGCGACGCCATGGTCGCGCACTTCGATAAAAAGAGTTTCCGTCAGTTCCTCGACGCCGTGTTTGCGACGTGGGAAGCGTCCGACTTCGACAACAAATTGAAGGCGGCGGTCGTTCCGTATATTTTCTATGCGTCGAACGAAAAACTGTACAATCTTCGCAAGCAGTGCGTGGCGTGGTGCGACGCAGGGCGGCACGTGCTCTCGGCGACCGTCATACGCGTGATCGCGCTCAACGGCAGCAAGTACGCGCTCATGCTCGTGGACGGTATTGCCAACAAATTCCCTTACGCCAAAGCCAAACAGACGGCAAAAGATGCGATGGCGGAGGCGGCGGAAAAATACAATATCCCCGTCGAGGTGCTTGCCGATCTGATCATTCCCGATTGCGGATTCGGTAAAGACGGGCGGCGGGCTTTCGGCAACGACTTGACGCTGACGCTCCTGCCCGACGGCGACGTGCGCATAAATCGCGGTGATAAGGTGCTCAAGAGCTTACCGTCCGATACGGACACGGAAACGAAAAAGGACTTTTCCGCACTGAAAAAAGAAGTCAAGACCATACTCAAATTGCAGACCGTGCGCTTCGAGCGCGCGCTGTTGTTCGGGCGCAGCTGGAAATATAAAGACTTCGAGCGGCTGTATTTAACGCACCCCGTGATGCGGCTACTGACCGCAAACCTCGTCTTCGGTTGCTATACCGCCGACGGCGAGCTTTTAAAGGCGTTCCGCGTCGGGCTGGACGGGCGCGCGGAAAACTGCGAATACGATGACGTTACGCTCGGTAGCGACGATATTATTGCGCTCGTGCATCCTTGTGATCTGTCCGAAGAGCAGGCGGCGGCGTGGCTGCAGTACATAGCGGATAATGAAATCAAGCAACCGTTTGCGCAAATGGCAAATAAGGTTTGCTATCCGTTGAAAATCAACGAGAAGGAAAAGTACGTCGACCTGTGCGAGTATCCGTTCAACTGCACGCACGCACAGCGCATTGCCAAAAAGTACGATATGCTCAAAACGGAAACGCTGGACGGCGGCGCGTTCGACGGGTATTACCTCGAAGACAAGGAATCGGGCGTGGGCGTGGAAATCGATATGGACGGCTTGTATTTCTACGTCGACCCGACGGACGGCGAGAATCTGATCGTGCGGTTCTACTTTACCGACCGCAGCAAAGAGAACGAATATGCGCATCCCGATCAAATGCCGACGCGGCTCGTTTCCTCTGTCCTTTCGTCGCTTGCGGCAATGATGCCTGCCATACAGTTTGCCAAAGAGGGCAAGCTCGTTAAGAATACGTTCAAGCCGTACGTGTCCGAAGGCTTCGATTTCGGTGACGAATCGGACGAAGCGGCAAACGAACCCGTGCAGGCGGACGAGCAGGTTAAGCCGTCCGTCGAAGAAAAGCTTACGGAAGAAAAACCCGCCGAGCAAGAACCCATAAAAAGCCAACCCGAGACTAAAAAGGAAGCGTCGCCCACGGTAAAACCGCAAGCCTCCGGCGACGCGGATTTAAAGGATTACCTTGAATTCGTC
>JAIEBL010000249.1 GCA_029069015.1 Clostridiales bacterium | reverse complement strand
GTCTTTGTTTAAAAAGCGCGCATAGCTTTCGGCGATGCGGCGGTAAAAGGCAAGCCCGTCGCTTCCGCCGTCAAGCGCAAGACGGGGCTGCGCACGCACCTCGGTTTGCAGCATGTCGATTTCTTCGCGCTTGATATACGGCGGGTTGGTCACGATGATATCGAACGGGTCTTCCCCGTTAACCGCATCAAACAAGTCGCCGCACAGAAGCTCCACGCCGCTATCTTTTAAGTTGATACGCGCAATACCGAGCGCGTCTTCGGAAAGGTCGGAAGCCACCACCTTCGCCCGCGTGGCCTTGGCAATCGCAAGCGCAATGCAGCCGCTACCCGTGCAAAGGTCGAGCACGCGCATATCGGCCTCGCCGATACGCTTTATCGCTTCTTCCGCCAGCCGTTCCGTTTCCATGCGCGGAATGAGTACGGCGGGCGTCACTTTGAGCGTATGCCCGAAAAATTCGCTCTTGCCCAAAATGTAGTCGAGCGGCTCGCCGTTTACTCTCCGCCCGATCATTTCGTTCACCGCGCGGTACTGCGACAAATTGAGCTTCGACACGGTGCGCAGATCGTTACGTCTGCACCCCAGAGCGCTGCAAAGAATCCAATCGGTTTCCGCCGCCGCTTCGCGCTCGTCAAGTCCGTGCACGGTAAGCGCGGCGTTGCATTCTTTCCCTACGGCGCTTATACGGTACTCGCCGAACCGCACCGTTTCCATGCTGAGGTCTTCGTCCATGGCAAGGACGGTCAGAAAGCTTTTGAGCGCCACTTCCGCCATTTCGTCATCGGGCGGATACGTGGTCAGCCGTTGCAGCGCAAGTCCCGGCGCACGCAGAATATCGGTAAATACGTTGTCCGGCAGGCGCGCGAGAAAGCGCAACAGCTCGTAGCTCAGTCCCGCTACAATGGGCAAGAGAGCTAGGCGGACGCCCATTTTGACGAACAATTTGCCGCCCCACGAAAAGTAGCTGAGCCCCCAATTCGCCAGACTGAACATCAGAATCGATACGATCATAACGAAGAACAAAAACGTAGTGCCGCAACGGTTGTGTCGCGTAGAGCACTTTTGCACGTTCTCCACCGTCATATCGTATCCTTTTTCGTAGCAGTTGATCGTGCGG
>JAIEBL010000248.1 GCA_029069015.1 Clostridiales bacterium | reverse complement strand
GTCCGATTCCGTTTCGCGTGACGTGGATATCGTGATCGCGGGCGAAGATGCGGGCAGTAAACTGCAAAAAGCCCAAGCCTTGGGCAAAACGATCATAGACGACGCCGAGTTTATCAAGCGCCTCGGCGAATAGTAAGGGGATAGAGGAACCATGGAATCTGAGAATGAATTAAATGAAAAGAGTTTGGATGATGCCAAGCGAGAGAAAAATGGAATTATTTCAAAAAAACAATATAAATTTTATTGGGCTTGTTTTTGGGTACTGGAAATTTTCTTTGGTTTAGTGGCGTGTGCCGGTCTTTTTATTGCAATGATAATAGGCAAAAAGTCTACCGGGATACTAGGAATGATTATGATGATAGGCGGATCTGTATTTGTGGTGTTTTTTGGTTTCTTTTTTATAATCAAATATGCGGCAAAAATACAAATGTATCGTTTGTATCGGGATCATCCCGAAGAGTTTGACAGATGAGAACTATATCAACCATTCATTAACGGTTAAGAGCCCGCTCAACCCCGAGCGGGCTTATGTTTATAAATAGTTCTAATTAACAATAACTCTTTTGCTCGTGCGAGTAGATGCCCAAAAGTCTTTGACTTTTGGGTAATTTGTTGGTATAATAGAGTAGCGGGGAACTGTTTGCAAGTGTTTCCCGTAGAAAGCGTGCCGTATAAGCGGTTTATAGGGGAAAAGCAATGCGTAGCATGACAGGGTACGGAAAAGGAACGGCAACCGAAAACGGCGTTACCGTTACCGTAGAGCTGAAATCGGTAAACAATCGGTATTTGGAAATCGGGTCTCGTTTGGGAAAATCGTACGCTGCTTGCGACGAAATCTTACGCAAGGCGATTAGTAAATCGGTCAAGCGCGGCAGCGTGGACGTTTACTTTTCCTTCGAGAGCGCATTGGGGTCAAGCACCGACCTAAAACTCGATATGGCGCTTGCCGCCCGCTACGTGTAAGCGGCAAAGTCTTTACGCAACGAGTTCTTGCTCGACGGTGATTTCGGTACGACCGCACTGTTGCGTGCACCCGACGTCGTGACACTTCAACCCGTGAAAAACGACCCCGAACTTGTCAAAAAGCTTACCGAGGCGGCGGTCGTAGAAGCGCTCGCGGGGCTAAACGCCATGCGGGAAACGGAGGGCGAGGCAGCAAAAG
>JAIEBL010000247.1 GCA_029069015.1 Clostridiales bacterium | reverse complement strand
GATCCAGCGAGCAGAGCGAGCGTAGTCTTTCTTGTTTTGCCCGCAAAGGAAACGGTTATAGTACAATCAACATTACAAAGACAAACAAGGCATTTATTACATGGCTTTCGTCTTTAGTCTACTACGCTTCGCTAGATTCCTCGGCGCGCCTTACGGCGCTTAACTCGGAATGACGGAGGAGAGTAAACAGTCCTCGTTCCCGTAATCATAGTGCTCCTCTCGTTCCCCCATCCCCCGCTCTTCCCCTCTTCCTCTCGTCTATTACGGCATAATCCTTACAAAAAAACCGCGCGCCGCTCCTCGCCACACTAAAAAAGGTAGCGCTACCGCTACCTCTTTCTTACGTCTATTCCGAAATTGTTTCGTCGGGTTGGCTTATTTCCTCGCCCTGTTTTTCTTCCTCTTCTGCGGGCTGTCCGCTCGCTGTCCCCTGCTCGCCGTCCTCGCCGCTTACGGGCTCGCCTTCATTGTTTGGCGGAGCATCTTTATCGCTTGGCGGTTCGTCCTCATCGTGAGGGTGTTTGCCGCGACCGCCATGTACTTCTTCGAGCGCCGCCGCTCTTGCCTTTTTCAGCGCGCGCACAAGCTTCGTATCGCCCGCCTCTTCCGCCTCGGCAATGGCGGTATCGTAGTCGGGGATCTTTCTAAGCAAGAAGCGATTCATAAGATTACGCTTGGTGCGAAGCGAAACGTAGCCGAGCACACAAACCACGAATGCAGCAATGGTAGAAACGATGATATCGTTCATCGTATCGATCAGTCCGTAGCCCTGCGCAGGCGCGGTATCCGTCGCCTGTCTAAGTTCGTCGGGCGGAATGTACCGTTGCATATTCGTCCCCACCAGACTGTCGGACGCAAACTCGAAGATCTCCCAAAGCACCGCGATGGCGAGTGCAAAACAGAAGGACGAGAACGCAACGAAGAAAGGACTGAGCTTTAAGTGCGTATTGCTTGACGTATTAAACATGTTGACAAGCGAAAAGCCGATCGTCGCAATAGCGACGCCGCTCGTCGCGTGTAGAATTTTGTCGAAAACCGCGCTTTGCGAATACATCTCGCCCACTTCGCCCAAAATGAAGTGCGCTGTGATGAAAAGCAGCGTAAAGATGTGTAGGACGCTCGGCACGTAGACCCGAAAACGCCATTGGATAAAGCTGGGAATGTTGTAGAGTACAAGCGCAACCGCGCACAGAATGATATGCGTGGTCTGCGTTTCGCGCGACTGTTTGCCCGTTGCGAGCAGCACGATAGATGCAATCATCGTAGACGCAATCAATGCCTCAAAAAGCCAATACACGATGCGCGTTGTAAGCGTATTGAGCCGGATGGGGTTGATTTCGTCTTCTTTATTTCGCTTTTTTGTACTCTTCGTTTGCATTCGAAAAACTTTGCGGGATACGCCTTTTAGCGCGCCACCACACCTGCCATATTATAAAGTTCCAAATCGAATTTGTGTTTCATGCTGCAAGCTTCCACGATGTCCATGTCGTAAATCTTGTTGTCGTGAATGCCCACTACGCGGTTGCCGATGCCCTTGCTCAGAAGTTGCACGGCATAAACGCCCATAGACGTTCCCAAATATCTGTCTTTCATGCTGGGCGAACCGCCGCGTTGCAAGTGACCCAAAACGGCGCTGCGTACCGAAAGACCCGTCTTCTCGGCAATCGCCTTCGCATAATCGTCGGCATGTCCCGCGCCTTCCGCAAGTACAACGATACCGCTGTTCTTACCCCGCTTTTTGCTGGTCTGCAAGCGGTCGCAGATTTCGTCTACGGTGAGCGGATGTTCGGGCACGATGATCACTTCCGCGCCGCCGCCGATGCCCGCATACAACGCAAGGTCGCCGCAATGCCGTCCCATTACCTCGATAATGGAAACGCGCTCGTGCGATTGCATCGTGTCGCGAAGCTTGTTGATCGCGTCCAAAATCGTATTGCACGCCGTGTCGAAACCGAGCGTATAGTCGGTATACGCAAGGTCGTTGTCGATCGTGCCGGGAATACCGATCGAAGGAAAGCCTTTTTCGCTGAGCGCCTTTGCACCCATAAACGAGCCGTCGCCGCCGATAACGATCAAGCCTTCGATACCGTGCGCTTTGAGCTGCTCGATGCCGCGCTGTTGCCCTTCCGCGGTTTTGAAGTCTACGCAACGCGCCGTACGAAGCATCGTACCGCCGCGCTGAATAATGTTCGAAACGCTGCGCATATCGAGCGGAATAAAGTCACCGTCCAAAAGTCCCTGATAACCGCGCTCGATGCCCATCACTTCCATGCCTGCGTAAATACCGTACCGCACCACCGCGCGAATCGCGGCATTCATGCCGGGTGCGTCGCCGCCCGACGTCAATACGCCTATCTTTTTCATGTTGCCCCTCCGTTTTGCCGCTTTTGCCAAATGTACGGAACTTGTCCTCTTTTGCAAAAGCCGCGAATTTATACGTTTATAGTATATCAAAAACGCGCGCAAAACTCAACTGTTTTTAATGAGAAAGCGCGCGCTATTTTTTTGTTGTTTTTTATGCGTTATTGCCCGTAGGCTTAAGACCGTTCGCGCTCGGCGACCTTCACGTTGCCGTCGCCTACCAAGCCCTTCGCCTCGCTGATAAGCCCCTCGGTGATGGTGACGCCTATGCCGAGCGGATAAATCTTGTTGTCGTCCGAATTTTTGCAGTAGGTTTCGTCCCGTCCCGGATACGCCTTTAAAATGTCTTGCAGGCTGTCCATGATTTCGGGCGCAGACTTCGAAAAGGACAGATAGAAGCAAATCATTTTGGGCGGCTTTTCGGGCGCAACGTTTTGCCACGGCTCGATCGAATCCACCCAGACGGTCGCGCCCTCTTCGCGCTTTTTGAGCTTACCCGTGACCGTGACCATCGTATCTTTCACAAACGCGTTTTTCATGCGCGAGTACTTGAATCCCGGAATCATCACGTCTACCGTGCCGTACAGGTCTTCGAGCTTTCCTATGGCAAGTTCTTTTCCCGCCTTCGTAAACTTCCGCTCCGCTTCGATCAGCATACCGCCCAAAGTGACCGTCGTGTCTTCAGGGAGTCCGCCTTCCTCTTCGCCGTCCTCGCCCGTATGCGCCGTAATGTTGGCGGCGTTGTATTTGAACTTACGCAAAAAGCCCGTATACTCTTCGAGCGGATGTCCCGTAAGGTATACGCCCGCCACCTCTTTTTCTTTGGCGAGCTTGACGGCGTGCGGGTATTCGCGCATATCGGGATACTCGAACGTATCCGAATCGGCGACCTGTTCCATTTCGAAAAAGGAGAATTGCCCTTTGAGCTTTGCCGCCTTATCCTTGTTCACACGGTCGATCACGCTCTCGTACACGGCAATATACTGACTGCGGTACTTCCCGAACCCGTCGAATGCGCCCGCATAAATCAGGCTTTCGAGCAGCCGCTTGTTGATCTGTAGATCGGCGGTGCGCCGCACGAACTGTACGAAATCGGTAAAGTCGCCGTTTGCCTCCCGCTCCTGCACGATGCCCTCTATCACACCGCGCCCTACGTTCTTAATGGCGGCAAGACCGATACGCACCTTCCCGTCTTCTACCGAAAACTCGGCAAAGCTCTTATTGATCGAGGGCGGCAGAACGGTCACGTCGCGCTCTTTCAGATAGGTCAGATAGTTTCGGATCTCGTCGATGCTCGTAATGCGGTTGTTGAGGACGGCGGTGATAAACTCCACGGGATAGTAGGCCTTTAAGTACGCCGTCTGATACGCGAGCACGGCGTACGCCGCCGCGTGGCTCTTGTTGAACGCGTAGGAGGCAAAGCTGATCATATCGTCGTAGATCTTATTGCCCACCTCTTTGGATACGCCGTTTTTCACGCACCCGGGAATCACCTTGCCGTGGTCGACGATCCCGTTGATGAATACCTCGCGTTCCTTTTCCATGGCGTCCGTCTTCTTCTTGCTCATCATGCGGCGCACGTTGTCGGCACGCCCGAGCGTATAGCCGCCGAGCGCCTGCACCATCTGCATGACCTGCTCCTGATACACCATAACGCCGTACGTGACTTTTAAAATCGGTTCGCAAAGCGGGTGGTCGTACTTGATTTTATCGGGGTTCTTCTTGTTGTAAACGTACTCGCCGATTTTGTCCATAGGTCCGGGACGGTACAGCGAAATACCGGCTATGATATCTTCCAAGCTACTCGGCTTTAAGTCGCGCATGAACTTTTTCATGCCTTCCGATTCGAGCTGGAACACCGCATGCGTGTCACCGTCGCCGATGAGCTTAAACACGCCTTCGTCGTTGTATTCCATATCGTAGAAGTCGATTTCTTTGCCCTGCGTGACCTTTATGATATCCAGTGCCTTCTTGATATCCGTCAGCGTCCGAAGTCCCAAAAAGTCCATTTTGAGCAGCCCGCGCTCTTCGCACGG
>JAIEBL010000246.1 GCA_029069015.1 Clostridiales bacterium | reverse complement strand
GTCGTAGGCAGAGCGCGGCAGATCCGCAAGTTCAGCAAAGAAAAGTACCGCACGTTCAACGAGCAGCTCCACGCGCTTTTTCCCGACCGCAATATTTTACCGGGGGAATATAACGCCTATTATTCGGTAATGGAAACGTACAACATCGAAATCGAAGCGATGCTGACCGTTATCGGCTACTGTAAGCGCCTCAAAGGCGACGACATCACCTACCCCTATATCGTGACGGTCGCAAAGAACTTTGCCGCCGAAGGGTACGTGACGTACGAGCGCGTCAACGAAAAAATCAACGAGCTCGACCTCTACGGCAGCGAGCTTAAAGCGGTGGTCAAAGCGCTCGGCAAAAAGACGATCGAGCACGACGACAAACGCCTCTACGGTAAGTGGACGAAAGAATTCGGCTTCGGCACGGACGTTATCGTAAACGTCGCCAAGACCGTCAAAAAGGGCGGCATTCTGAAGCTGGACGCAAAGCTGACCAAATACTACGAGCTGCACCTTACTTCCCTTTCGGAAATCGAAAACTACGAGAACAACCGCGAAGCGCTCTACGATCTTGCGAAAAAAATCAACCGCACCGTGGGCGTGTACTACGAGCAACTCGATTTTATCATCGAGACTTATACCGTGAATTGGCTGGGGATGGGCTTTGACGCTCCCACGCTTTTGAAGGTCGCTGAGTACTGCTTCCTGCACGGCATCCGCACGCTCGAAGCCATGAACGACACGCTCAAAAAGCTGTACCGTAAGGGGTGCGTTTCGGGCGAAAGCATTGCCGCGTTCGTGCAAGATGCCGCAAAGAGCGACAGCGAAATCAAAGAAATTTTCGACGCGGCGGGGGTCACCCGCACCGTCGGCACGCGCGACCGCGACGCCTACCGTACTTGGAATTACAGTTGGAACTTACCGAAAGACGTGATTTTATATGGTGCGGAACTTGCGCGCAAAGCCGAGTCGCCCCTTTCCTACTTAAACGCGGTGCTCGCGTCCTGGCACGAAAAGGGCATAACGACGATCGAGCAAGCCAAAGCCGCCGCCCTACCCGCCGTACCGGCTGCCGCGCCTTCTGCGCGCGTCGTCACCGACTTTTCGGCAGACGAGCTGAACGCCGCGTTTGACAAACTCAACGAAGAACTTTAAAAAAACCGACGGAGAACCGCCATGACCTATAAAGAAGCCGCTCGCTTGATCGCAAGCGATTATACGCGGCGCAAACAAGCATACCAACAAGACGAACAGACGGCGCTCGAACAAGACGCCGAGTTTTTGGCGTGCGAAAAAGAGCTGCGCGCGCTGTTGTTCAACGAAGTGCAGGGTAAACCGATCGATAAAAAGAAGCTCGCGGCTCTGCAGAAATCGAATGCGCAGATGCGTAAGCGTTTGGGGCTCGTTCCGCCCGCGCCCGCTTGCAAAATATGCAACGATACGGGGCGGCATAACGGCAAGTTCTGCGAATGCGTCGTGCGGCTTTCGGTGCAGAACGAAAGCAACGTGTCCATTCCGCTTCACGACTTTGAAGCGGTCGACTTTTCGGTCTACGGCGAGCACGAACCCGCCTACCGCAAACTGTTCGACGACGTGCGCACGATCTGCACGCTCTACCCCAAGAATAAAAAGCGTTGTATCGTGCTGAGCGGCAACACGGGCAACGGCAAGACCTATCTTGCAGGGTGCGCCGCGAACGAAATGCTGCAACGCGGCATGAGCGTGCTTGCGCTGACCGCCTTTGCCGCCAACAACCGCTTTTTGAAGTATCACACCTGCTTCGATGCCGACAAAGCGAGCTACTTAGACCCCATGCTCGACTGCACGCTTCTTATCATCGACGACCTCGGCACGGAAAGTATTCTGAAAAACGTGACGAACGAGTACCTCTACCTCATTCTCAACGAGCGCAATTTAGCCGGCAAACTCACGCTTTTCACCACCAACCTGACGCCCAACGCGATCTTAAACCGCTACGGCGACCGTATTTACAGCCGCCTGTTCGATAAGTCGCTCACCTATGCAAAGTCCCTTTCCGCCCCCGATATTCGGAAAGCGTTCTGAACGGGAAGCGTCGCGCTTCTCAAACAAAAGACAGCATAAAGCCGCTTGACGCGGCTTTTGTTTTGCAGCCGCAAAAAAATACTTGACAGCAAAACAAGAGCGTATGTAAAATGTAGGCGGAATGTATTTTTGGAGGTAAAATATATATGTCGTACGTATCCGAAGTCCTCGAATCCGTAAAGCTGAAGAATCCGTCGCAGGACGAGTTCCAGCAAGCGGTAACCGAGGTTCTCGAGAGCCTTGAGCCGGTAATCGACGCAAACCCCGCTTACCGCAAAAACGCGATCTTAGAGCGCATTGTCGAGCCCGACCGTCAAATCATGTTCCGCGTGCCGTGGATCGACGACAAGGGAAACATCCAGGTCAACCGCGGTTTCCGTGTGCAGTTTAACAACGCTATCGGACCGTACAAGGGCGGCTTGAGACTGCACCCGTCGGTCAACCTCGGCATCATCAAATTTTTGGGTTTCGAACAGATATTCAAAAACAGCTTGACGGGACTGCCCATCGGCGGCGGCAAAGGCGGCTCCGATTTCGATCCCAAAGGAAAGTCCGACAACGAAGTTTTCCGTTTCTGCCAGAGCTTTATGAGCGAGCTGTTTAAGTACATCGGCGCAGACACCGACGTACCTGCCGGCGACATCGGCACGGGCGCGCGCGAAATCGGCTATATGTACGGCACTGATAAGAAAATCACGGGACTGTCCGAAGGCGTTCTTACGGGCAATGGCTTAAGCTACGGCGGACGT
>JAIEBL010000245.1 GCA_029069015.1 Clostridiales bacterium | reverse complement strand
GTCACTTCCTCTCTGGATTGCTTCGCCAGAGGCTCGCAATGACGGAAGGGCCTGCATTCTTAATTCTACATTTCTTATTCTACCACACTTCCCCTATACTTTCAAGCACTTTTTTTGCCTATAAAAAATAAATATGAAAATATTTTGTAAATCTCTTGCTTTTTTTCCGTCTTTATACTATACTTATTGTAGAATTTCAGACGGGAGGTCTCCAGTTTTATGAAGTCCGTTAAAGTTAGCCTTAGCATGGCGGAAAACGTTAAGAAGTTTGTTGCCGTGGTCAGCAAATACCCCTACGATATCGACCTTCACAGCGGTCGCTTCGTTATCGACGCTAAGTCGCTTTTGGGTATTTTCAGCCTCGATCTTTCCAAGCCCATCGTTTTGGAGATCCACAGCGATAAATGCGACGATCTGATCGCCGAACTCGATTCGTTTATCGTAAAATAATTCTTTTTGCCCTTCATTTTTGTTTTTGCGTTTCGGCGTAAAAACATCCTCCTTTATTATAGGGGTAATACCAAACGGTCTTACCCCGATTTTGCCACCTTAGTCTAGCGGTTAGGACGTTGGCCTCTCACGCCGAAGTCAGGGGTTCGATTCCCCTAGGTGGTGCCAATAAAAAAGCTCCCTTTATGGGAGCTTTTTTATTGGACAACTTATGGGGATGAGAACCCCTCGCGCGATAAATAAGGTACACCTTCCCCTTTACGCAATCGGCAAGCGCGTTATGGGTTCGCTCAGCCGAGCGAGCAACGCGAGCGAACGCCACGAGCGTAGCGAGTATTCCCCTAGGTGATGGGAATTCCACGCGCTACAAGGAAAGCGATTGATTTTTAAAGGTTGATAGCCCTCACCTCCTCGTCATTCCGAGGAGCAGAGCGATTCGAGGAATCCAGGCGTAAGCCGCAAATTAAAAATTTAATATACGCTTCGCTCCCACTCGCTAGATCCCTCGTCTCTCCGCTTCGCTCCGTTTCCCTCGGGATGACGGAGGTATGGAGTATTGTCTAGTTTATCGAATCAACCGTTTTGCGCCCTTCCCGCCTTAATCAAAAAGGTAGTAGTTGCTTTAACTACTACCTTTCTTGTGTTATTTCGTTGACGCGTAAAATTACTTATCGTTCAGGCAAGCAATGCCGGGAAGCACTTTACCCTCGAAGAGTTCGAGCGAAGCGCCGCCGCCGGTGGAGATGTGCGACATTTTGTCGGCATAGCCGAGTTGTTGTACGGCTGCCGCGCTGTCGCCGCCGCCGATGATTGTCGTGCATTTGCCGTACACGTCGGCAAGAGCTTGCGCTACCGCGATCGTGCCTTTGGCAAGCGTGGGGTTCTCGAACACGCCCATAGGGCCATTCCAAACAACCGATTTGGCTTTTGCGACTTTCTCGGCGTAAAGTTTGCGGGTTTTTTCACCGATATCCATGCCCATTTTGTCGGCGGGAATCTTCGACGCGTCTACGGTTTTCACTTCGATCGGGCCGTCGATCGGCTCGGGGAAATGATCGGTAACAACGGTATCGACGGGAAGGAGCAATTCTTTGCCCATTTTCTTCGCCTTTTCCATCATTTCCTTGCAGTATTCGATCTTTTCTTCGTCGAGAAGCGACTGCCCCACTTCGTAGCCTTTGGCTTTGAGGAAGGTGTAGGCCATGCCGCCGCCGATAATCAAGGTATCGCATTTTTCCAAAAGATTGGAGATAACGTTGAGCTTATCCGCAACTTTTGCGCCGCCCAAGATCGCCACGAACGGACGCGCGGGATTTTCGAGGGTAGCCGCCATTACGCTGAGCTCTTTTTCGATCAGGAAGCCGCAAACCGCGGTTTTGACGATGCCGTATTCCACGATCGCCGCCGTCGAAGCGTGCGAGCGGTGCGCCGTGCCGAACGCGTCGTTTACGTAGATTTCCGCATCATAGGCAAGCTCTTTGCAGAACGCTTCGTCTTTGCCCTCTTCTTCCCAATGGAAACGAAGGTTTTCGAGGAGAACGGCTTCGCCTTCTTTGAGGGCGTCGCGCTTTTTCTTCGCGTCGGGGCCGATAACGTCGGACGCAAATGTCACTTTGCCGCCGAGGAGCTCGGAAAGGCGCTTCGCCACAGGTGCAAGCGTGAGCTTCTTCGGCTCGTCCTTCTTTGCCTTTTCGATGATGGCTTCGGCGGTCGTTTCGCCCGCTTCTACCTTCTTCTTGTCTTTCTTATTCAGCTTGACTTGTTCCGAGAAAATGGAGTGCGGCTTGCCCATGTGCGAGCAGAGCGTCACTTTCGCACCGTTATCAAGCAAATACTTGATGGTAGGCAGTGCGCCCGTGATACGGTTTTCGTCGGTGATGACGCCGTCTTTCATGGGCACGTTGAAATCGCAACGTACGAGCACTTTCTTGCCCTTAACGGCTACGTCTTTTACGGTTTTCTTGTTCATCTTTTTCTCTCTCCTATTTAATTTTTAGAGGTATTTTTTGTTTAAAAGTAATAAAGATTTCTCGACTTCGCTGCGTCACTGTAAGGAAACGAAGCGACGAAGCAATCCAAAAGATACTGGGCGGTCTGGCTTGCTTCGGCATAAATGCCTCGCAATGACGACCGCCGATAGGCGCTACTGTCGTCTTTGCGAGCGGAGCGCAGCAAACCAGGAAGAGGCTTTACGCTCCGGATTGGTTAGGCCTAAATGCCTAGGAATGACAG
>JAIEBL010000244.1 GCA_029069015.1 Clostridiales bacterium | reverse complement strand
CGTTGTACACGTTGTGCTTTCCCATGACGCGTAGCGTAATTTCGCCCAATTTCCCGCCGTGCCTGCAAAGCGAAAACCGCGTTTCGCCCCTATCGCACCGCACGTTTTCGGCGGTATAATCGTTGAACTTACCGAAGCCGAAGGTTATACAGGGCGACCCCTGCCCTCTTTGAACGCGGCTTTCGCGCCCCGAACGCGACGAGGATAGCAGCGGCATACTGCGCTCGTCGTCGCCGCATACGATCCGCAACGGCGCCGAGCGCGAAAACACGTTGAATGCGTCCGTGATATCGGCAAGGTCGCGGTAGTAGTCCGTGTGATCGAGTTCCACGTTGAGCACGACACTTATGCGTGGCAGAAGATAGAGGAAGTTGCGTTTGTACTCGCAAGCCTCGGTGATAAAAACACGTTTGCCGCCGAGGTGTCCGCACTCGCCGTTGTACGTGCCGCCGAGGTGCACAGTGGCGTTGTAGGGCGCGAAAATGCAGCCAAGCATGGCGGTGCACGTCGTCTTGCCGTGACTGCCCGCCACACCGATGACGTGCGCGTAGCGGGCGGCAACCTCACCCAAAAACTCGGCGCGGGAAGACACGGGAATGCCGTGCGCCCGCGCATAACCAAGCTCTGCGTTTTCCTCGGGGATCGCCGAAGAGTAGACCACCCTATCCGCGCCAACGACGTTCGTTTCGTCGTGCCCCGTCGTTGAAGCATCCGACCCCGTGACTATGTATCCTTCCGCTTCGGCAAGGCGACAAAGCACCTTCATGCTCGCCCCCTCGCAACCGATAAAATGTATCCTCATTTTTTGCCGCACCTCACTAAACCTACGGGTAGGCGATCCCCAAACAGATACACCCGAGCCACACCGCTTTTGCCTCTATCTTCGTTAAAGGCGCTAGCCGTAGCACTGTGACTACGGCGTCGCGTCTTTGCCTCGATATAGGACTAAAATCGACGCGGCTCGGGCGCGTAGCGTTTTTGCGGGGTGAAATTGCGAGGATAGACGCGCCAAAGCTAAGCGAAATCGTACGCAGGGCGTACTATGAGCGCAGATTTGTGCGTATAGCCCGCAAGCGTCCCCGCAAAAATGTATCTATTGGGGTTGCCTACCCGTAAACAGCGCCGCCGCTTTTCGCCGAGCACCGCTTTTCTCTATCAACTTATTCCTTAACCCCGTTCCCCGTTCCTCTCTTTTCCTTATTACTTATGCTTATGGTGAGTCTAGCCGTAGGCGGTGTGGGCATATTGGGCGTAGACTTTGCGGCGAATGCTTCGAGCAAGGCTATTAAGGAAGATATTTCCCTTTCCGCCGCTATTACCAAAGGTTCGGGCTCTGCGGGTACTACCGTTGCTGCCGACGGCAACAGCGCTACGTTTGCCTACAACGGCACGAACACCAAGAAGACAAAGACTTGGGACACATGGCAAGTAAAGACCGTTACCATAGACGAAAACATCGGCATGGACGGAACCGTGCAAAGCGTCACACTACAACCGGGCGTCTATAAGCTCGAAGTGTGGGGTGCAAGCGGCGGTGAAGGATTCGGCGCAAACAACAACAATACGAGCACCTTTGTAACGTCGGTCGGCGGCAAGGGCGGTTATTCCTACGGCACGGTCACGCTTGCAAAAACCACCACGCTCTACGTCGCGGTCGGCGGTCACGGTTCAGACAGATATTGGAGCGAAAGGAAGACGCCCGTCATCGGCGGCGGTGGCGGTTGGAACGGCGGCGGCAACACCATATCGCATACAGGAAGCGGTGGTGGCGGTGCGACGCACATTGCACTCTCTAAACAAGGCGACGGTCAGCTCAAAAACTATGCAAGCAACAAAAATGACGTCCTCATCGTGGCAGGCGGTGGCGGCGGCGCTTCCTTTACAAGCGACAAAGCTGGTCAAAGTCTTCTCAACGGCCGCGGCAGTGCAGGCGGCTTGGTCGGCGGCAACGGCGCAGGCACGTATTCCGAGAGCTACAAAACGCGTTGCCGCGGCTTGGGTGCAATCACGGACCTAACCGCGCAAGGCGGTACGGGAGGAGGGCACGGTGTACAAACCACCTCGTCCCATAACCACACCAGCACATACAGCGTTACCGTAGGCAACGGCTCGTTCGGTCAGGGCGGACTTGGTGTAGGAAGCGACCACGGCGGCGGCGGTGGTGGTGGCGGCTGGTACGGCGGCGGCGGCGGTGACATCAACGGCGGTGGCGGTGGCAGCGGCTTCGTCAACACGAAGCTACTCGACGCGGGCACGACCTTTATGAACACCTGCGGTCCCGACGTTGAAAACAGCGTCGGCGATTCGTACAGCCGCACGGGCAACGGCATGGCAAAGATCACCTGCATAAATCCTTCGCCCACGCAAAGCGCCGTTCCCACATTGACGCTCAATCGTCACGAAAGCAAAACCTTTACATTCGTGGGAACAAGCAATGAAAGCTCTCTTCTCGGCGTACACTCCAAAGCCGTTTCGGCAGCGGACGGCGCTATTTACCAGGCAGACGGTCTTACGGACGGCAACCATCTGTTGACGGTTGCGGGTCACGTGTTTACCAACGCAGATAAGGCAGACGCGGTCACAAACTCTTGGCTTTCGCACACGTCTACGGCAAACGGCATATCGTTAAAGGCTACACGGTACTGGACGGGTACAAAGCAATTCTACGTCAAGGTGAAAGACACGAGTAATGCCACGAACTGGTTCAAGTTCAACGTGCAGTTAGAGGGCGGCGAATTAAAGAAGGACAAAACGCTACCCGCTACAATGGCGGACGACTTCAAGTTCGGCAAGAGCA
>JAIEBL010000243.1 GCA_029069015.1 Clostridiales bacterium | reverse complement strand
TATCCGAAGTCCTCGAACAAGTAAAGCGCAGAAATGCGGGCGAGCCCGAATTTCTGCAGGCGGCGACCGAGGTTTTGGAAACCATCGAACCTTTGATCGAGGCGCACCCCGAATATCGCCAAAACGCGATTTTGGAACGGATTACCGAACCCGACCGTCAGATCATTTTCCGCGTGCCTTGGATCGACGATAAGGGCGTTCCCCACGTCAACCGCGGGTTCCGCGTGCAGTTCAACAACGCGATCGGACCGTACAAGGGCGGGCTTCGTCTGCACCCGTCGGTGACTTTGGGCACAATCAAATTCTTAGGCTTCGAGCAGATTTTCAAAAACAGTCTGACGGGGCTTCCCATCGGCGGCGGCAAGGGCGGCTCGGACTTCGACCCCAAAGGCAAGAGCGACCGCGAGATCTTCGAGTTCTGCCGTTCGTTCATGACGGAGCTTTACCGCCACATCGGCGCGGACATCGACGTCCCCGCGGGCGACATCGGCGTGGGCGGTCGCGAGATCGGCTACCTCTACGGCACGTATAAAAAGATCACCAACCGCTACGAGGGCGTGCTGACGGGTAAAGGCATTCCCTACGGCGGCTCGCTTGCGCGCACCGAAGCCACGGGCTACGGGCTCGTGTATCTAACCGAAGAAATGCTCAAAGCGGCGGGCAGCGGCTTTAAGGGCAAAACGGTCGCCGTTTCGGGCGCGGGGAACGTCGCCATCTACGCAGTGGAAAAAGCGTACGCGTTGGGCGCGAAACCCGTGACCGTTTCCGACTCCACGGGCTGGGTGTACGACCCCGACGGCATCGCCCTTGCGGCGCTCAAAGAGATCAAGGAAGTCAAGCGCGCGCGCCTTGCCGAATACGTAAACTACCGTAAAAAAGCAAAATACAACACGAGCGGCAAGGTCTGGCAAACGCCCTGCGACATTGCCCTCCCCTGCGCGACGCAGAACGAACTTACCGAGACGGACGCGAAACTGCTCGTGAAGAACAAAGTAATCGCCGTGGGCGAAGGCGCGAACATGCCGTCTACGCCCGAAGCGATCGCCGTCTTCCAAAAGAACGGCGTGCTCTTTGCTCCCGCGAAAGCCGCGAATGCAGGCGGCGTAGCCACGAGCGCACTCGAACTGAGCCAGAACAGCCAACGCCTTTCGTGGACGTTTGAAGAAGTGGATCGTAAGTTGCACGACATTATGGTGGGCATTTATAAACAAATGTCCGATGCCGCCGAGAAGTACGGCAAAAAGGGCGACTTCGTTGCGGGCGCGAACATCGCAGGCTTTATCAAAGTGGCAAACGCTATGCTCGCCCAAGGCATTCAGTAATTCAAGCATTTTACCCGAGTGAATCAATAGAAAATCCGCCTCCCCGAAAAGGAAGCGGATTTTCTTATATTTCGACTACGCAAATCAACAACTAGATTTCTTCGGTGTTGTGGTCTTTGTATCCTTCGCCGTAAATTTCCTTTGCGGACGAAACGATCATAAACGCGTGCGGATCGATTTCCTTTACGACGTCGCGCAAACGGGGATACGTCATGGATTTGGCGACGCACATGATGATGCGGCGCTTGTCGCCCGAATACGCGCCCTCGCCGTCGAGGTACGTCGCACCCAAATCAAGCTCGTGCAACAGTTTCTCGCATATAAGCGGCGATTTTTCGTTGTCGGCGATAATGTAGATCATCTTTGCCGAATTGCCGCCGTAGATAACCATATCAAACACGAAGGAGAATATGGCGATGGAAATCAGGGTGTAGCACGCAAGCTCGAAATCTCTGAAAACGATGGTGGAAATGCACACGATGGTAAAATCAAGCGTAACGGAAATGAAGCCGATACGAATATAGCGGAACTTTTTGCGCAGCAATTTGATGATGATATCCGTGCCGCCCGTCGTGCTCCCCATTTTGAAAATGAGTCCCATGCCCAACCCGAACAGCACGCCGCCGATGATCGCCGCCACCAAACGGTCGATCATGGGAATGTGCGGCAAAACCGTATGCTTGAAAAGTTCGATAAACAGCGACGAGCTGAGCGTGGCGTACATCGTGGAAAGGACGAAGCCCTTCCCGAAAAACACCGCGCCCAAAATAAACAGCGGCACATTGATAAGCACGATCAGGACCGCCGTATCCAGCCAAGGCACGTACGGCGCCAAAAGATGGTGCAGGACGATGGAAATACCCGTCACGCCGCCCGCCGCTACGTTATTGGGATCTAAAAACAGCGATACGCCGAGTGCATACACGATACCGCCGAGCGTAATGATAGCGTATTTTATAACGTACGCCCACGCGCGCTTTTTCCGTTTTTCCGTCTTTTCGTCTGCTTGCATACTCTCAACCCTACCTGCCCGCATACTTCGCTTCTTCCTTTATAGTATACACCCTTTTACGGCTTTGTGTCAAATACCTTGCAAAGCATGACATCACCCCAAAATCTACAATATGTAGGCGCAAGGGACAAGTAGTAAATACAACATGCCGTTTTTTAGAGGAAAAGAAAGGCGACGAAACGTTTGACTATTTTCCTTGCAAGTCTTATAATATATATGTTTGCAAATACACAATAAACGGAGGTTATGCAATGAAGAAAATGACCATTGACGGCAATACCGCCGCGTCGCATATCGCGTACGCATTCAGCGAAGTTGCCGCCATCTACCCCATTACGCCGTCTTCGCCCATGGCGGAGTATGCCGACGAATGGGCGGCACAAGGCAGAGTGAACATGTTCGGACAGCCCCTGCGGCTTGCCGAAATGCAGAGCGAGGGCGGCGCGGCAGGCGCCGTACACGGCAGCCTCACGGCAGGTGCGCTTACCACCACCTACACCGCGAGCCAAGGCTTACTGCTCATGATCCCCAACATGTACAAGATCGCCGGCGAAATGCTCCCCTGCGTGTTCCACGTATCCGCCCGTGCGCTTGCCGCACACGCGCTTTCCATCTTCGGCGACCACGCCGACGTTATGGCTTGCCGTCAGACGGGCTTTGCCATGCTTGCCAGCAACTCGGTGCAAGAGGCAATGGATATGGCGCTTGTGGCACACCTTTCCACGCTCAAGGCGAAAGTTCCGTTCCTGCATTTCTTCGACGGATTCCGCACCAGCCATGAGATTTCCAAGATCGACGGTATCGAATACGAAGAGATTCTGCCGCTCGTAGACATGGAAGACATCAAGGCATTCAAAGAGCGTGCGCTTAACCCCGAGCATCCCGTACAGCGCGGCACGGCGCAAAACCCCGACATCTACTTCCAGAACCGCGAAGCCGCCAACAAATACTATGCGGCTACGCCCGAAATCGTCAAGACGATGATGGAAAAGGTGTATAAGCTTACGGGCAGAAAATACAACCTTTACGATTACTACGGCGATCCGAATGCGACCGAGCTTATCGTTATGATGGGCAGCGGTTGCGAAGCCGCCGAAGAAACGGTGGATTACCTCAACGCACGCGGCAAGAAAGTGGGCCTCTTGAAAGTCCGCTTGTACCGTCCTTTCGCAGTCAAAGACTTCGTGGGCGCGATCCCCGCGAGCGTAAAGAAAATCGCCGTGCTCGACCGCACCAAAGAACCGGGCGCGTTGGGCGAACCCCTCTACCTCGACGTTTGCTCGGCGCTCTACGAGACGGGCAGAAAAGACGTTGTGGTCGTGGGCGGCAGATACGGCCTCGGCAGCAAGGAATTCAATCCCACGATGGTTGCCGCAGTCTATAAGAACCTTGAACAGAAAGAACCCAAGAACCACTTCACGGTGGGCATCGAAGACGACGTGACGGGCACGTCCCTTGCTTTGGACGAGTTCATCAACGCTTCACCCGAGGGCACGATCCGTTGCAAATTCTACGGTCTCGGTTCGGACGGCACGGTCGGCGCGAACAAGAACAGCATCAAGATTATCGGCGACCACACCGATATGTACGCGCAAGGCTACTTCTCGTACGACTCCAAAAAGAGCGGCGGCATCACGATCTCGCACTTGCGTTTCGGCAAGAAACCGATCAAGAGCACCTACCTCATCGACCAAGCCGACTTCGTGGCTTGCCACAACCAATCGTACGTAACGCGCTACGACATGGTGTCCGACCTTAAAGACGGCGGTGTGTTCCTCTTGAATACCGGCTGGACGGCAGCGCAACTCGAAACCGAATTGCCCGCATC
>JAIEBL010000242.1 GCA_029069015.1 Clostridiales bacterium | reverse complement strand
CTTGCGGACACGGCCACGCAAGAAACCTTGCGTGCCCGCACCTGGGCGGCCACGGAAAAGGCAGACGCGACAGCGAACGCTTGGCTTTCCTACTCGTTCGTAGAGAGCAACACAAAGATAAGCATACAGGCCACGCGGTACTGGACGGGCACGAAAGCGTTCTACGTACGCATTAAAAACGCACACGGTTTACCAAGCTGGTTCAAGTTCTACGCCAAAGTAGAGGGCGGCGAATTAAAGAAGGACGCTACACTTCCTACTGCCATGCTAGACGACTTCAAGTTCGGCAAGAGCACAACGCAAGTGCCGACAGAGAAAATGAAGAGAGAGACCTCTCCACTCCGCTCCACTCCGCTTCGCTACGGTCGAGGTGACAGAAGTGCGAAGACGGTTGATTCCATAGCCCATGGACTATCCCCACCCCTCCGTCATTCCGAAGGAAACGGTTGATTCGATAAGGCTTGTCCATGCCTCCCACCCTCTGTCATCCCGACCGTAGTGGAGGGATCTAGCGAGCAGAGCGAGCGTAGTCTTTCCTCTCTTTCCCGTAAAGAAAACGGTTATAGTACAATCAACATTACAAAAACAAGCCATGTGTTTATTACATGGCTTGCGTTTTTTAGTCTACTACGCTTCGCTGGATTCCTCGTCTCTCCGCTACGCTCCGTTTCCCTCGGAATGACAGAGAATACTAAGCGCTTAAGCTTTCATAATCATAGTATTCCTCTCGTTTCGCAATTAGCTATCTCTTTTCCCTCTTACTCTCGTCTACTACGGCATCATCCTTACAAAAAAACCGCGCGCCGCGCCGCCGACCCAAAACAAAAAGGTAGCAGTCTACCTTAACCACTACCTTCTCCTATATCATTCAACCTTTGCGCCGTTTATTTCACTATATTCACTACACCCGATACTCTGTCTTTCATAGGGCTTTCTTTATCGGCATAGCCGAGGGCGCAGCAACCGTAAACGATGTTGCCTTGCGGAACACCGAGCTGCCCGAGAAGAGTCCCGAGCGGCGTGTCGTCGGGCGTTTTGCCGCGGAGCTGATTGATCCAGCACGTGCCGAGATGCAGCGAGGTTGCCGCAAGGAACATATTTTGCAGGGCGCAAGCGGCGTCCGCTTCGGGGTAGACGCTCGCCCCTTCTTTGAGCGAAACGATGATGAGCGCGGGCGCATTGTAGAACGGGCTGGGCGTTTTGCCGTCGGCACGCGCTTCTATCCTTTCGCGCACTTCTTGCGGCAGACTTTCCAGCATTGCCGCGTTCAGTTTCGTGAGCGCGTCTTTGTTCACGACCGCCGTAAAGTGCCAGCTTTGCGTGTTCATCGCGCTCGGCGCGTACGCCCCCGCTTTGAGCACCGTGACAAGGTCTTGCTCGGAAACTTTCTTTTCCGCGTCGTAGCTGCGGCACGAACGCCGCTCGAAAATCGTCCGTAACACTTGATTGTTCATATGCGCATATTCCCCTTTGAAAATATTTTTTGCCGTCGCCTCAGTGACAGCCGCCGCATTGGCTGCAATTGCCGCTGCAACCGCCGCCGCCCTTTCCCGCACAAGTCGTATAACACTTGCCGCTCAGCTTCTGACGGAGCTTCGTGCCGCACTTGGGGCAGTTCGGGTATTTCCCGTCCGACTTTACGAGCTCTTCGCTCTCATGCCCGCACTTGGGGCAAATAAACGTGATCAGCGCCATAGTATGCCACTCCTTTTTATGCTAGCCGCTTTCAACGGTTGTAGCTTGTGTGCGTGATCTTAACTGTGATCACGCCGCTGTCGAACATTTCGCGCGTAATCTTAACACTTGCGGTATATTCTCCCTCATCGTAGTAAAACCGTATCTGCATCGTTTTACCGATGCTTTTTTCCGAAATTTCCAGGTTCCAGTCGCTGCCGTCACTGTCTAAATAGAACCAGTCATTTCCGATGTATACGGAACCACCTGCATCCGGCGGCACGGCGTCGCCCGTATTGACGATTTGCACAACCTTTTTGCGGCTCACGCCGTACGTGAGCGTATAGCGGCCGTTGCTTGCGTCGTACGCGAAGAACTCTTTATACGCAAGCAACTGTATCCGCTCGTAGCGGACGAACTCGTCGTTGGTTTCCGCCGCAATTACGTTAAGCTCCAATTCCGCGCCGTCCGTAAAGCGAACCGTATACCCGCCGCAATGATATTCGATCGGCGTGTCGATGTCCCAACCCGACAATTCCAGATCCGTAAGCGGATTGCCGGACAAATCGTTCAGCGTAAGGAAAAGATCGAACGATTCGCGCACTGTTATATCGTAGTGGTCTCTTGCATAAAGATTTTCTTGCAAATAAATATATTTGTTCTCCAAAACAAGATACAGATACGTTATATTTTCCACATAAAGCTCGTCGTTATACAGCGATCTGTGCGCCATCAGCTTGCTCCAATCGAGCACGATTTCTTTGTTGTCTTCCGAAACGGAAGCAATATCGCCTATATCCGTGGCATTCACGTATTCTACGTCGTCGTCCACGAAATGTTTTTCCGATCCGTAGCCGTTATGCAGCTGCACGAGGTTTTCGTCCGCGTCCACGCGATTGCCGTGCGTATCAAAAAATCGGAACGTTATTTTGGACTCGTTCTCTATTCTGTCCTCTATGGTCAGCATGTCGCCCAGCGTCACGGTATAGTCCGCCACGAACTTCGTGTTGCTTGCCGCGACCACGCGTACGGTGTCGCCCTTTTTGACGCCCATAACGTAAGCATCGTCCTCATAATCGCCTATATGATACGTTTTGCCGTCTTTAATGATCGCTATATAGGAATACAACCAGTTGTCGGACACGTCGTGTCCGTACGGGTTCAGCTTGTCGCGGAGTGTCGGCGAAAGCACTGCCCGTACACGCACGTCGTAATTATAGTAATTGCCCGCGGACAGATCCTTCAATTCGCTCAGACGCACGGTCTTATACGGCGTAGCCGCAAAATCTTTGGACGCAATCGGATAATACCCGTAACCGTCCGTGTCCCGACTATACCGCACAACGTAGTTTTTGGTCTTATCCAAGATAAGCGTCGTGCTTTTCGATACGTTGCAGCTTTCGCCTTGCGCATTGAAATCGTCGAATTGCACTACGTTGATGTAATAGCTGTCGCCCGACGTATCGTTGATCAGCGTCAGCGAAGCATCCGAAGACGCCGTGCTCAGAAGACTGACCTTTACGGACGCGGAATAATCCACGAAATCGGTCGCTTTAACGTCGAACGCGTACGTGTAGTATCCGTCGCATACCACGCTTAGCGTGTCGATCTCGTCGGCGGAAGCAAAATCGTTCAGCGTAACTGTCACCTTTTTCCCTCTCACGGTCGTTTCCCTAATCGTGTTTGCGTTTTCCGCGCGCACCTCTACGCCGCTCATATCGGCAACGCCCGACACAGTAAGCGTAACCGTATTGTACCGTTTTTCGAGCGTCACGCTCTTTCTCGCCACGCCGCCCACGAAATCTTTGGTATACACGGGAACGACGACCGTATGATAGCCCTTGCACGAAACGATCACGTCCGTACGGTTGCGGGTCTTTACCTTCACGGTATAGTTCTTATCGGCACCCGTGACCTCGCCCTCGGGGCAGTCCACATGCACGCCGTCGTAGTCGGCAGAAAGCGTCAGCACGATCTCGCCCGCACCCTTGCTGTTATACTCGCCTTTGCTGCACGCAACAAAGCACGCAGCGGCAAGGCACACCGTCAATATGACAAATAAATACTTGAACTGTTTTTTCACGATTTGCCTCCTATGCCGCCAGCGTTTTGGTGATCGGTGCTCGCGACACCTTCCAGCTGCACCCGTATGAGAACGCAAAGCCCAAGATAAGCAGCACGCCCAAAGCAACGGCCAGCGCAATGGGAATATAGACATAGCTCACCGCCAGCTCGACGCCCATAAGCCCCGTCTCATTCAAACTCTTAAACAGCAGATCAAGCAGAAGCTTGATGCCCACGCAGATTGCCGTTGCGAAAATCAGAATCCATATAAACGCGCGCTTGAAGATGGTCAGCGATTCCGCCATATACATTCTGTTGATCAGCGAACGCTTTGCCCCCACCGCGCGGAGCACACCGAGATAACTCTTGCGCGAATCCACGCTGTGCACGATCGAGTTGAACAGATTGACCATCGACGCAAAGAAGATGATGCCGCCGATTACCGACATGCCGAGCACCACGTAGGTAAACGCGTTGTATACCATGCGTAGATTGCTGTACACTTCCACGAACACCTGCTGCACCAGATACTTTGCGTTGTCGCCGAGCAGCGCGGAAAACTCCGCCTTGACCGTTTTTGCCGCCGAATCGAGTTCGTTGAAGGTAGCGGGATCGACGAACACGTTGCGCGTCTGGTACGCCAAGTCCCCCGTCTTTGCATTCGACGAACGGGATAGATTGTAATTGCGCGAATTGAACGACGTCGCGCCGAACGCCATGTATTCCTTATTCAGTCGCTCGAATTCGCTTTGACTTTGCGTGTACGTTCCCACAAAGTACGAAGCATAATAACTGTTATTGTCGTTGTCGTCCTCTTCCTTTTTGACGAGCTTGACGACAGGTTCGAGCACTTCGTTTTCGTCGTGGTAAACGGAGGCGGTCGTAAAGAACATCATGTTGGTCATGATATGATTTACGATGCCGTAATCACTGCCCGCGCCGTATGCGTTCATGGCGTAGGTCGTCACTTCGTTCTTTACAACGCCCACGACCTTGAAATCTTGGCAGAAATAGATTTCCCTTTCCCCGTCGTACGGAAATTGCGACATGCCGTTCTGTTCCGCATATACGTTGTCGTCGGGGTCGGCGTTGTTATCGATATACGTTTCTCTGTCGTATGAAAAACACTTGTAATCGTTGTACTTTATGGAGAACGTCTTGTCGTAAACGTCGTCCGCCGTAAGCCCTATGGCCGCAAGGAACGTTTCGGACAAAATCACCTGCCCCTTGCCGGTCCCCGTAAAGCCGCCGCCGCGCACGAAAACGCTCCCGAATTTGTTCTGCATTTTCGTGGGCGCGAATTTACCGTCCTCGCCCACGATCGCCGCGAACGGAACGTCAAGCGTGTTTTTGCTGTACTCCGCGCCTTGGGAATGCCCATAGTTATAGCCGGACGTAAAAACGTAGATTTCCTTTTCTTCGCCGTCGCCGTACGTGATATCGAACGCTTTGCGAGAGGAATCCCCCAGATTGAAATTCTCGTTAACGCCGTTATCGACAAGGTACGGATTGAAGGGGGCAAGAATCTGCTCATATTCGTACACTTCGTGCGATTTGACGTTCTTTTTTACGTTCTCCGCATGTTGCGACGAAAACGCAGTCGTAGATCTGTCGTAGTATTCCGTGTTGCCCACAACGTCCGACTGTCCCGAGCGCACCGCCGCCGTCTGCAAATTCATATACAGCATTTCGGGGTTTGCATTGACTTTGCGGTTGAGATCGCCGAAAATACCGAAAGCGATAAACAGCACGGGCACGAGGAGAATGAGCCCGAACGCAATGCCGCGAACCGTGCTCCTCGTCGTCTTCTTTCTCGACGCCAAGCTTATTTTGGCAAGTCTGAATAGATCTTTGTTCGTCACGTCAGTTCACCTCGTTGATAACGGAAATAACATCCATTTTACTGAACTCGCGCAAACTCGTACGCGTGAACAACAGCACGAAGCCGATCAGCAAAAGCGCGATTCCCACGGGTATCACGGGATTGAGCGAGCATATCACGATCGGTTCTTCGATCGCAGAGAAGAACAACGCCATACCCGACGATAGCAGCGAGCGCACTGTGCCCATCATAAAATACGCCGCCAAAGAAGCGATGGCAACGGCAAGCACCGTCATGATGATGATCTGCCCGATGAGAATATGCCGCAAGCTTTTGTTCTTCATGCCGATCGCTTTCATCACGCCGAAAAATCTTCGGTTCTGCTCCGCCGATATCTTAATCGTGTTCGCAACGCAGCCGATGGAAAGCAGTATGATGATGAGCGAGATCAGAACGATCAGCGCAATGAGTACGAGGCTCAATATAGTGGCAAGCGTCATATGATCCAGAATATCGCAGTGCGTCGCCATTTTGCCCGTCGATTCGGTGGGCACGACCGCTTTATCGATTTTCTTGACCAGCGACTTGATATAGTTCTGCGTTTTGATGCCGTACGAAAACCCGTCTTGCGGGACCATCTTGGCGTAAATGCGCTTGATTACCATTTTATCGGAATTGGAGTTCCAATCCACGACCTGCGCTTTTTCGTCGTTGAATTGCTTGTAGTCGATAACGCAGGCGTTCATGTAGTTATCGGACGAATGCATATCCAGAAAGCCGGCAACGGTGAACGTGCCTTGCCAGACGACCGCGGGGTTTTCCCCGTAGCTTCGGCGCGTCAGCGTGATACTGTCCCCTACGGCGTAGCGGTTCATCACGGACTTATCCAGCCAGCAGTTGTCGCTGCCCGTGTCGCTTGCGTTCCACATTCTGCCGGCGGCAAGATAACCTCCGTCTTCGTAGCCCTTGGCGCCCACGAACGGATTGGATTTCCCATAATACGGAAAAAGCCCGAACTGCGTATTTTCGTCTGACGCGTACACGTTGGAATAGGGACGGAAGCCGCCCTGATAGGGGTCTTCCTGCATAAAACCGATACCGGTGATATAGCCGTCGTCGTTATCGAGAATGTCGAGAATGCTCTGCACCTGCTCGGGCGTGAACACGCCTTCGTACACGCTATGTTCGCCACCCGACACATCGTAGCCGACGGAAATATAGCTCGTCTCGCTACCGAACAGATAGCTTACGTTCGCATTCAGACTTCTGTAAAAGCTGTACCCTACGCCCGCAAGCAAAACGACGACGAACGATACGACCATCAGAACGATGATCGTCAGAAGCGTCCGAAGCTTGTTTTGCCACAGGTTGTGAAAGGACAGCCTGAGAATACTGAAAAGGTTCATATCGCCTACCCTTCCTTATTGACTTTCAGCTTGCCCGACTCGTCGTAATCACTGAACGCGTCGAGCGAACGCTTTTTGTCTTCTTCCGAGTTGGTAATCGTCTGCTGAATTTTGCCGTCCTTGAGAACGACCATTCGATCGGTCTTGCGCGCGTCCTCGATGTTATGCGTGACGAGCACCACCGTCTTGCCCGAATCGGCTATGCCTTGCAAAAGACGGATAACTTCCACGCCGTTCTGGCTGTCGAGGTTGCCCGTCGGTTCGTCGGCAAGAATGATTTCGGGATCGTGCACGATCGCACGGGCAATGGAAACCCTCTGCTTTTGCCCGCCCGAAAGCTCGCTTGCTTTCTTGTCCGTCTTTTCTTCGAGACCGAGCTGCGCGATCGCCTTGCGTGCAAGCTCCTCCCTCTCCGCCTTTTTCATACCCGCAATGGTAAGCGGCATGGCAACGTTTTCGAGGACCGAAAAGGTAGGCTCCAAGTAGAACGACTGAAAGATATAGCCGATATGCTTGTTGCGGTACTCGGCAAGCTCGTCGTCCTTCATGCTCGTAAGATTCTGCCCGTCGGCAATGATCTCACCCTGCGTGGGCTTATCGAGCGCACCGATCAGGTTCATCATCGTCGACTTGCCCGAACCCGACTTACCGACAATCGCGATGAACGTCCCGTCCTCTATCGTCAGGCTCACGTCATCGAGCGCACGGACTTCGCTCTCGCCGCTCCCGAAAACTTTCGATACGTTTTTAAGTTCTATCATGTAAACTCCTCCGTCTTTTGACGTTCGATCGGCGCATCCGATAGAATGCACTGTGCTTTGTATGCCTTATAGGGAATACTATACACAAAATGGCTATTTTTGTCAAGTATCGTACGCCACGCATAAAAATGCCCGACTTTCAAGCAGACTTCCGATATGCAAAAAAGGACGCTTTTTCAGCGCCCTGTTTGTGCTTTAATAGTTTGCCGCGCATACGTGGCAGCGAACTGCCCCGCGATCGCCCCGTCGGATACCGCGCATACGATTTGCCGCAGCGGCTTGTCCACGATATCACCCGCGGCAAATATGCCCTCTTCGCTCGTCTGCATTTTCCGGTCGCAAACGATATAGCCCTGTTCGTTCGTTTCTACGATTTTTCCGTACACGTCCCGCCCACTCGGCTCGTAACCCAAGGAAACGAACAGCCCGTCGAGCGAGAGCTCACGCTCTTCGCCGTCCGCAGCGCGCACCGTAACGCCGCTTAGCGGCATACCGCAGAGAGTGACGACCGTACCGTCGATACGCTCCGCGCCGTCCACGTCCTCTTTCGCGCCGATGACGTACACCTTTTTCGCAATGCCCGTTAAATAGCCCGCATCGCTCTTTGCGTGCGCGTTTGTGCCCACGACCGCCACCGTTTTTCCCTTGAAAAAGTTGCCGTCGCAGGTGGCGCAGTAGCTCAGCCCCGCACCCGCATAGTCGCGTTCATTCGCTACGCCCAACTTTTTCGGCATGCTTCCAAACGCCAACACGAGCGCATAACAGGACAGTTCTTCGCCGCTTCGTAAAATCACGCGCTTTTCTTTTCCGTTCTTTACACGCGCCGCTTCGCCTTGTAGAAACTTAGCGCCACACCGCTCGGCATCTGCGCGCATACGCGCCACAAGCTCGTAGCCGTCTATGACGCCCGCACCCGGATAGTTCTCGATGGTCGGGGTATTCGAAGCCGCGCCGCCCGTCCCCGCATCGACAACGCAAACGGAAACACCGCTGCGCGACGCATAAATTGCCGCGCTCAGTCCCGCAGGCCCGCCGCCGATGATAATTACGTCGTACTCTTTCATGCGCCCATTATACCGCGCTTTTTACAAAATGGCAAATAATTTACAACACCATGCTGCCCTGATTGCTGTCGACCGTGCGCAGGATCTTCACCGTTTCGCCCGTCTTACCGTCGAGATAAATGAAGTAATCGATCTCCTTAAACTTACCCGCCACTTCCAAGCAAAGCCGCGTTTGATCGTTTTCGAGCGGAATGAGCGCACCGCGTACCGACGACACGTCAAGCCGATTGTCAATTAGCTGCGAAACCGCCGCACGGTTGAGCGTAATGGTAAGGTCGCGGCAACAATGGTTCAAGCAGTAGTTCTTTGCTTCCAAGCCCAAGATATCGCCGTTGTCCAGCGCGACTTTCACTTTTACGAGGTCGGTATATAGCACCGTGCCGTCCTCGTCTGGCGCTAATTTGACGTATGC
>JAIEBL010000241.1 GCA_029069015.1 Clostridiales bacterium | reverse complement strand
TTCTTATTCGGCGTTGTGCAATTAAAACAGTCTCTCGTACTTTTTCCTGAATCGATACGCAAACGGCAACGTGCGGTTTAAATCGTGCTCCGAAAGAACGAATGCGGGACAAAGTAAAGATTGCGCCGCAAGATGCATATACTGCACGTCCAGCAAGGAAATCAACAAAATGCCGCCCGCGAGGATTCCCAAAAACGCGCGCTCCAAAGTGGGCTTTTGCGTATAGAGCTCGGCGGTTTGTTTGCGGTGGAAAAGATAGGTCGCGCATCCTACCAAACCGCCCGTTGCCAAAAACTGCACGGGCGTATTGTGGAAATAGCAATAGCTACGTTGCACCGTCTGTTTATACATGAACCGAAGCCCCGCGCCGAAAAGAGGATTGTGCTTTACGCAGTCCTTTGCCCAATTCCAAAGCTTGAACCGTCCGTTGTCGCCCATGCCGTTGTTGAGCATGTGCTGTATGAGCGCAACGATTTGCGAACGGAAGAAAAGCAAGAATACCAAAACGCCGATAATGGCAACACCGCCGCAGAGAAACGCCTGCTTACGGTTCTTGCCGTAGATAAGGCAGAGAAGATAGCAAACGCAATAGAGGGGCGCGGTCATCAGAAGCGCGGCACGCGAAGAAGTAAACACCATGGCAACCACCATCAGCGTCGCCGAAACGAAGTAGTACCAATTGTGTTTCTTTTCGGTGCACATCAGATAAAAGGTCATGGGTATGCCGCGGAAAATCGCCCCACCGATGGAATTGCTCATTCCCCAGCCCGTATGCAGTTTCATTTTATCGAAGCCGCTCTCGATAAACGGCTTATTCATGAAGTACGCCAAACAAAGCTGAATGCTTACCACCATTCCGTACACGAAACACATATACGAAAAGTACCGTACGTTTTCGCGTGCATCCCGCACGCCGCCCTTGGCGACAAAGTACATCCCTACGAACGTACACACGAGCGTCAAACCGCTCATAATGTTTTTAAACGTGTAGCCGTCGGCAAAAAAACCGTTGGGCAAAAGCCCCGCGCCGAGCAGCAAATATCCCAAATACAACCTGCCGCGCCGAAGATTGTTGTAGCTGCGGTTTACGAAAATATGTATGATCGCACATGCGGCAGCGACCACCCCGCACAGCGCCAAAACGACGTAAGACAGTTTACCGAACGATTCGTAATTGCGGTTCCCCACCGATTTTGCCGCCGTAACGAACACGAGCACCGCAAGCGCAGGCAAAGCGTCGGGACAAAAAAGAAGCGCCGCACCGCCCACAAGCGCCAAAAACGCAAAAGTCAACTCGTCTATGCCGAGCGTATGTAACGATAGCACGCAGATTGCCAGCCCGTACAAAAAAAACGGCGAATAAAAAAACTCGGTTATTTTACGCACCCGCGGCAAATTCCGAAAAGCAATAAAACGCCCTGCCGCTTTTTGCAGGCGCGTTTTAACCCTTTCTTTTCCCATTCCGTTTTCCATAGCGTTATCCCTGCGCACCGTCTGTCGCAGCGGTCGGATCGGGTTGCTGCTTATTTACGTTCTCATTGAGATAGGAGCAATCTCCGTTAATCGTCGCGGCAATCGCCTTTGCCGCTTCTTCGTCACGCGCACCCGACGGTACGGTTTCGAAAATAACCTCTTCCGTAAGTCGTGCGTCCTCGCAGAAGGCCGCTTCGTGCAACCGCTGCAACTGCTCGTTGAACGCTTCGCCGTCTATCTTTTCCAAACGCGTTACGAAAATGCCCTCATGCTGCGTTTTATCCACCGTTTCGCGGTCATAACGCAATTCCTCGAAAAGCTTTTCGCCGGGACGCAATCCCGTCACCACGATGGGAATATCGTCTTCGGGCACAAGTCCGTTAATGCGAATCAAATCGCAAGCAAGGTCGTAAATGTAGACGGGTTCGCCCATATCGAGTACGAACACCTCGCCCGACGAGGCGAGCGCCGCCGTTTGCATAACGAGCCGTACCGCCTCCGGTATGGTCATAAAATACCGTTTGATATTGCGGTCGGTCAGCGTAATCGGTCCGCCCTCTTTGATCTGCTTCAAAAAGATAGGAATGACGCTGCCGTTACTGCCAAGCACGTTGCCGAACCGAACCGCCGCCATTTGCATGTTGAACACCTTGCCGCGCGTCTGAATCAGCATTTCGGCAAGACGTTTGCTGGCGCCCATCACGTTTGCGGGATTGACCGCTTTGTCGGTGGAAACGAGCACGAACCGCTTGACGCCCGCCTTCTCGCATTCCTCGATCGTGTTGAGCGTACCGAACACGTTGTTTTTAATCGCCTCGGTCGCGGCAATCTCCATCATAGGCACGTGTTTATACGCCGCAGCGTGGAACACGATTTCGGGACGGTACTTCGAAAGCGTTTCACTCAGCTTCTGCCGTTCGCGCACCGTGCCGATAACGAGTGTATACTGCCCGCGGTCGAATTTCTTTTTAAGCTCTTCGTTTAAAAAGAACATGCCGTTTTCGTGCATATCGAATATAATAAGGTGCTTGCACCCGTAATACAACGCTTGTCTGCACAGCTCGCTGCCGATACTGCCCGCACCGCCCGTTACCATGACGACTTTGTCTTTTACGGCGGCGTTCATGAGGTCGTCTTTCACCTTGAACTCGTCGCGGCCCAAAAGCTCTTCCACTTTGATATCGCGCAGTTCAAGCGTCACGTGGCTCATTTCGTCCGCATTCGTTATGGCGGGCATGATCTTAATGGGCAGATTGAATTTGGTGCATTTACCGTAAATGGCGCGAAGCTGACTCTTCGTAAGCGTCATAATGGCGATAACGATGGCTTGCGCGCGATGCCGCTCCACGATCTCGTCGATGCGGTCCATGCCCCCTTCGACTTTGACGCCGTAGATTTTGCGGTCCTGCTTATCGGGGTCGTCATCGATCACCGCCACCGGAACGTACCCGTCCGACGGGTTGTTGATAAAGCGGTTGATGGCAAGCGTACCCGTGTAGCCCGCACCGATGACGATGGTACGTTTTAAGCCGTCGTTGTCTTTCTCCACGAGGTTATGCACGTGCCTGACGTAGTTTATGATGCCGTGAATAAACCGCACCGTGCCGCTGCAAATCGCCGAAAACAGCAAATACATTATAATAAGCGGCGCGGAAATTTCACAGTTGAAGGCTGCTTTGCATACGATTTTGAATAAAAAAATGAGAACGGAGGAAGCAAAATAGGAGAACAGGAATTTAAAAAATTCCACGCGCCCCGCATACTTCCAAACCGAATTATAGCAATCGAAAAGAGTAAGCATGGCGATGGTGACAATCACCATCACGAACATGACCATGAGCTCGTAGTGCGCGTAGTTATTGGGCGCATAGCGGTGCAACATAATGGCACGCGCAAACCAATACGAGCTGAAAGCAAAAACGACGTCAAGGCAGACGATCAGCAGAACCGATTTTACCTTAGACAACGATTTTTGTTTTTTCTTGTCGCCCTCTTTATCCATCAGAACGAAGCGTCCTCCTCATCGCCAATATATGCCGTCGTCCCCACGAAGCCTTTGCCCGTGTTTTCAATACACGCACCCGCAGCTTTTTTCGAGCTATCCATTTCCGCCGAAAGCGCATACGCATTTTTTACTCGCGCGGTTTTGTAATCAAAGGCGTATACGATCTTATCCGCTACCTTCGCAAGCACGGCAGTCACGCCGTCGGAAGCATACGCTTTGGCAAAAATCACACGCCCGTACGTTTCGGTAAGCGCCGAAAGTTTGTTCGCATCCGCAAGCGTAAGCTTTTCGTTTCCCGCCCGCAACACGGAAAGCTCGTCCTCTTTTTCTACGCAAGTATCGATAGCCTGTCCGGCCAAGAAAGCCGTGAGCGAAGACGGCCCGTTTTCATT
>JAIEBL010000240.1 GCA_029069015.1 Clostridiales bacterium | reverse complement strand
TAGCACGCCTTTGCCACCGTATCGTTGACGTACAGCGTTTTTGGCACAGCCGCCTTTAAAAAGCCTTTGGCGCTCTCTTTGCCGCCGAACGTACTCAGTTGCAATTCCAAGGCAAGCTCTTTTTCGCCGTCGCCCAACAAAAACTGATTTTGTTTATAGTAGTTAAACGCCAAAATCTGCAAACCATTTTCGCAGGTAACGTTGGTATGCGCATGATTGTTCTTGCAAGGCGTAACACCCAGTTTCGTTACGCACGTTTTAAAGAGCGGACGCGCGTTGCCATTGCCCGTAGGCTCTAAGCTCTCGAGTGCCCGCACGAACGGCAAATCGATCTCTTCAATACGAAGTTCGGTATCGTAGTATACCGTCGGCTCAAACAGCGACGCGGGAAACGCAGCAAGATATTCATTGACGCGCTGCTTGAATAGCTGTATATTCTTTTCCTCTATCGAAAAACCCGCCGCTTGGCTGTGCCCGCCGAATTCCACCAAAAGGTCACCCACCGACGAAAGCAATTCGTATACGTTGATGCCCTCTATGCTACGCGCCGTGCCCTTGTAGTTCTCGCCCGAATTGACCATGACGAATGCGGGACGGTTGAAGTCGCCCGCAAGACGCGCCGCCAAAATGCCCGTTATGCCCTTTTCCCAACTCGGATTACTAAGAATGATCGCGCGGTTATGCACGATATCTTCGTAGCGCAAATCAACAAGCGCTTCGTCGTAAAGTTTATCGCAAAGCAGCTTGCGCTTTTGGTTGTCCTCTTGAATTTCGTCCAAAATGGCGCGCACGCGCACGGTATCCCCGCAAGTCAGAAGCTCGAACGAACGATACGCGTCCCCCATTCTGCCCGCCGCATTGATACGCGGCGCAACCTTATACGCTATATCGCCGCTCGATACGGGATACGCAAGCTTCTGATCTTCTATCATCATCTTGAGCCCGAGGTTGCGCTTGTTTTCCAACGCTTTGAGGCCCAGTTGAACGATCAGACGGTTTTCGTCCGCAAGCGGTACCAAATCGGCAATTGTAGCGACCGCCACGAGATCGGCGTACGCAAGCGCCGCATCGATGCCTCCGAGCGCCTGCACCAACTTAAAGGCCACGCCCGCCCCGCACAAATACGGATACGGATAATTGCAATCCGACTGTTTGGGATTGACGACCGTACATTCGGGCACAATATCTGCCACTTCGTGATGATCAGTCACGATGACGTCCACCCCCAGATCGAGCGCATACGCCACTTCCTCATGCCCCGAAATACCGCAATCACACGTCAGTATCAGGTCGGGACAACAGTCCTCGATGATTTTTTCGATCGAATCGACGTTCAGCCCATAGCCGTCGCCTACGCGGTTTGGAATGTGCACGTAGACGTTTAAACCACGGGAAGATAAATACAGCGAAAGTACCGCCGAAGCGCAAATACCGTCGGCGTCGTAATCGCCGTAGATCACCACTTTCTGTCCTTCGGCAATGGCAAGTTCGAGCCGCTCTACCGCCTCCTTCATGCCCTTCATCAACATGGGATCGTGAAAATCGGCGGCATTGGGATGCAAAAATTTATTCACTTTTTCTTCTGTATCAACGCCGCGGGAAATCAAAAGCTCGGCAAGTCGCGGATGCAGTCCGACTGCGCTTGCCAGCTTTTGCGCTTCTTCCCGATCGGGGATGCTGTCGTTTTTTCGTACCAAGTGAATGTTCATTTGCCGTTACCGTAATGTTACATAGGGCTCTGCATTTGTTGCTAATAAAATAAGCCTTCATTTTGAAGGCTTATTGTGTTTTTGTTCGGAAAGAGTTTACGCCGTTGCCGTCGTTTCCTTAGGCGCGCTTGCGCTACTTTCCTGCTTGGGCAATTTGCGCTTTCTGTCCTTCCAAAGCGCCCAAATCGAAGGCGAAATGAAGATGGACGAGAACGTACCCGCAAGCAAGCCGACGATGATAGGCAACGCAAAGATTCGGATAGACGGTACGCCTATGATCGCAACCATCGCAATCGTCAATAAGGTCGTGACAGACGTATTGATCGAGCGCATCAATGTTTCTTTGATCGATTGATTGGCAATCAGCGTCGCAGGACTGTTCTTATAGTACAGCGACTTGGAATTCTCGCGAATGCGGTCGAATACGATGATTGTATTGTTGATGGAATAACCTAATATCGTTATAAGTGCCGCAATAAAGGTACTGTTGATCTCGATATGGAAAATCGCCATAAAGCAGAACATAACGATAATATCGTGCAATAGTGCCACGATAGCGGATATGCCGCTCGAAACTTCGAATCGGAACGCGATATAAACGAGCATCAGAACGATGGAAAGGCAAATCGCCAAAATCGCGTTGGTCAATAGCTCCGTACTCACCGTTGCGCTGATAATGTCGCCTTTCACGGCTTGCCCCGAATAACGGTCGTTGATCGAAAGCTTGTCCGCAAGCACGCTCGAAGTAATTGCTTCGTTTGCGGCGCTGAGCGTAAAGGTAATTTTACGCGCGTTTTCCGAAAGCGTAATATCGCTTGCCGTTACGCCGTTTGCGGAAGCCAGCGCTTCGATGGCCGCCTTTTTGCTCTCAAACGTAGATTGCACCAAACCGAAGCTACCGTAATCAATCATATACGCCGTGTCGGTGTTCGTTACGACGGGCACGATTTTAAAAATACGGTCCTGGAGCGCTTCCTGAATGGCAGGGTTGATTTCGTCTTCCATGATTGCATCGGACGCAACCGCCTTATACTTTACGTAAATGGACGCGTCTTCACCCGAGCCCTGCCGCTGTACGCTTGCAACCTTTAAATTGTAGCTTTTACCGTTTTCATCGGTAAGGTTTTCGATAACGTCGGTGATTTCGCTCTTATACGTGCTGTACGTAGAATCCGTAAGCTTGGTGGAAAGCTTAACATTTACCGTATAGCCGCCCTGAAAGTCCATCCCCAGATTGAACGCGTTGCCGCTCGCAAAATGGAAGATGATCATAGCGACAATGGCAACGAACAAAATGCAGGCGGGAATCAAGAACCAAATCTTTTTCTTCTCGACGAGCTTATAATCTTTATTCAGCAAATCAAACCGTTTCATTTGCCACCTCCCCGCTCGCTGCGCCGCTCTCGTCGGTTACGGGTGCTTCTTCTTTTTCTTCTTCATAGACGGGCGTCTGCGTCTCTCCGTTTCCGTTCGTTTCGTCACGCTTTAACGAGAACCAGCTCGGCTTGTCCGCAAAGATTGCCATCGTCCACTTGACGATCGCACGCGTTACGAGCATGGCTGTAAACAGCGAGAGCAAAATACCCACGAGAAGCGTCAGCGCAAAGCCGCGGATCGAGCCCGTGCCGAATATCAACAACACGACGGCGGCAATGATCGTCGTCACGTTACTGTCGATGATTGCCATAGTCGCCTTTTTAAAGCCGGCGTGCGTGGCAGCCATCATGCTCTTGCCTTTACGGAACTCGTCTTTTATACGTTCGTAAATAATGACGTTGGCGTCGACCGCCATACCGATACTCAGGATAATACCCGCAATGCCGGGAAGCGTGAGCTGCACCCAAGGCAGGATCGCAAGGAACAAGAGCATCAGAGAAGTATACATCAAAAGCGCCAACGACGCAACTGCCCCCAAAAGACGGTACCGCCAAATGAGGAACGCCATAACAAGTAACAAGCCCACGATACCGGCAATCAAACCGTATTTGAGCGCTTTCTCGCCGAGCGTCGGCGAAACGGTGCTACACTCCAAAAGCGAAAGCTTGACTTCGAATTGTCCTGCCGTAATCTGGTCGGCAAGTCTTTTCGCCGCCTCGTAGTCGCCCATGCCCTCGATGATCGCCTGCCCGTTGGTGATGGCAACGTTGATCGTAGGCGAAGAAATCGTCGTATCTTCACCGTCTACGGTGGAGATGATCGACATCTCTTTGCCGATGTTATTGGCGGTCGCCGTAGCGAACGCTTCCGTGCCCGCGCTGTCGAGCGACAACGCAACGACGGCTTGACCGTTCTGATACATCGCTTCCGCTTTGACAACATTTGAGCCCGTCAAAACGACTTGTCCCGTTTCTTTGAGCACGAAACGAAGCGATGCCGGCTTACCGATGATTTCGAAAATATTGCCGGGATCGGCGACATCGGGCACTTCTACGCGAAGACGCGTATTACCCTCCCGAACGACCGTTGCTTCCGGATAATCTCTACTGTAAAGCAAATTTTCCAAACGCGTACGCGTACCTTCCATACGCGAGGAAAGGTTCGACATGCTCTCCGATTCGTCCATCTCGTATACGGCATAAATTCCGCCCTTGAGGTCAAGGCCGAGTTTGATCGAACGCGCAA
>JAIEBL010000024.1 GCA_029069015.1 Clostridiales bacterium | reverse complement strand
ATCCTCCCATGTCTCGGGGGCTCGTAGATGTGTATAACCGACAGGACGCGCCCACATATATGACGTTTCCCCGCCCGTTTCCAAAAAGAGTTTGGAATACGCAGGGTGAGAATCGAAGTCGGCGTACGGCGCAAGCACGGGTTGCGCGCATCCCACGACGCGCAAGTGTCTTTCTTTGGTCGAAAGATTGCGAAGCGTTACGTTAAGCGACACGCCGAGCGGCGACGAGAGAACGAACAGCGCACTTTGCACCGTGAGCGCGTTCTCCGTAATCGTAGCATGTACGGCGTCGCCGTAACTGCGTGCGCCTGCCGTGAGCTCGACGCGAGCCCCGTCTTCAAATGCGAACACGCGGAATTGTTCAAACAGCCGTAGATTGCGGTATGCGTACACTTCTTCCCGACCTGCTACCGCCACGCCAAGCGGGCCGCACTTACACAGATATGCCTCGCGCGGCGCATTTTCGGATTTTGTACGGCGCGGGGGCAGCGTACGCGTGCGGGCGCGCGGCATTTCCTCGCCGCAAAGTATGCGCACGCCCCGCCAAACGGCTTGGCTTTGCAGACGACGCACAAGTCCGTTCGGCTTGACGGCAGACGCAATCGCTGCCAGAATCATGCCTTGATGGTGCGTCATGTAACTTTTTACGGGGACGCTTTTATCGACCGACTCGTAAAACCCGAACCGCCCGTACACTTTTTCGCTAAACGCGGCGAGGTTTCTCTGCGACTCTGCGGGCGGCGTATACGGGAGCGCGAGGCAAGCGGCGTACGGTGCAAAGGACGGCTTTTCGGGAACTTCGCTGTATGCGATTCCCTGCACGCCGAATGCGCGGTAGAGGTTGCCGCCGTTTTCGTCAAACGCGTTATAGCGACATTCCGACACGCCCCAAACCTCGCTGTGCGCTTTCTTTGCATATCTTCGGTGCGCTTTTGCCGCGCCGTGATACGCGCCGTGTAGAAGTGAACCGCGCGGCGGCGAAACGAACAGGCGCGTCATGAAATACTCGAACGCCCCGCCCGTCCACGAGTAGAGCGTACGCGCATTGCCGCTTTTGACGCACACACGATTCAAGGACAGATACGCTTTCAAGGGGAGCTTGCCGCTCGCACAACCGATAAGATAGCTAAGCGAACTTTCGCTACCGAGCAGATCGTAATGATTGGGCGTGAAGCGCTCGGCGTCTGCGTCGTAGCCGATATACAAAAGACAGCGCTCTTCGTCATACAAGGCGCAAAGATTTATTTTATCAATATACGCATCCAACCGCTGTGATAGCGTGCCGTCGGTATAGCTGCGAACGGCATACAGACACGCGAGCAGATTGCCGCTGTCTACCGAAGATACGAAATGCGGCGGGAGCGGTTCGAGGCTGTCGCAATCGTACCAATTATACAGATTTCCCTTGTAGGTTTTTAAAGTTTCAAGCGTGGATAGGCGTTTGCCGATGTGCCGCGCGAGCGTATCTTTGTCGATAAGCCCGATCTCATATGCCGACGCGTACGCCAAAAGTTCCATGCCTATATTGGTCGGCGACGTGCGCATTACGAAGCCCAGCCCGTTGTCTTCCTGAAAGCAGTCGCACGGGAGCGCGAATTTTTCCTGCGTTTGAAAGTAAGCAAACGTGCGCTTTGCGGTATCGTACAGCGTAGCCTCGAGCGCATCCGAGCGCGTCGTCTCGCGCGCTTTGGCGGTTGCTTCGGCAAGGGTCGGGCCCGCCGCAAACAAAAGTGCGGGGATAAAGAAAAGCAGCGAACGCGAAAACACCGCGATAACGGCGGCGAGCGTAAGCGCGGCGACCGAATTGGCAAGCATGCCGATCTCACCCCTATCCTGCGCGAACACGCGCCATTCGAGCAGATTGCGCCGCGTGCAAAGCCTTCCGAGCGTAACGCAGACCGCGCAAAGCGTATAGACCGCCACGGTGGGCAGCATCGCCCATTCAAACACGCACCGCGCTACCTCTTTGAAAAATTCGACGGGTGCAAGGAAGAGCGCGGGAAACGCAAACACCATGCGCAAAAGCTGCGGCAGTACGGCGAGCCAAATTGCATACCGAAAGACGGGCAACGCGCAAGCCAAAAAC
>JAIEBL010000239.1 GCA_029069015.1 Clostridiales bacterium | reverse complement strand
CGCACAGTGCGTACGGAAAATACTACGCTGGTGAAAACGACCAAAAGCGTCACGTCTCAAAGTATGGAAAAGAATATAATGAGCTTTTTATTTCTCATACTTAAAATTATAGCATCAAACCGCTTTTTCAAGCAAGCATTTTCGCTTGCATTGTAAGATTTGTCGAAAAATAAATTCGGTATTGCAAATTCGCTCCATGAAAAAATTTGCCGCGTTGCGGTGCATATCCCGTAGCGCGGCGCGTCATAAAGCTTACAAATTCCGAATTTGCCTCTTTAAAATCGTCTCAGCGCACTCTTTCGATATCTGCGCCCAAACTCCGTAGCGAGTCTTCTATATTTTCATACCCCCTGTCGATATGCCGCACCCCGCTGATATGCGTCGTGCCCTCGGCGCACAGTGCAGCTGTCACAAGCGCCGCACCACCGCGCAGGTCTTCGGCAACGACGGACGCAGCGGTGAGCCGTTCCGTGCCCTTTATCACCGCCACGCGGTCTTTTACCAGTATCTTTGCGCCCATTTTTCCGAGCTGAACCGTGTATTTGAAGCGGTTTTCAAACATATTCTCCACCACGCAGCTCGACCCGTCGGCGCGGCACAGCACAGCCGTCATTTGCGGTTGCATATCGGTGGGAAACCCGGGAAACGGCTGCGTTTCGATTTTATGTACGGGTTTTAAAACACGTGGCGCTTGTAAGACGATGCCGCTAGAAAGCTCTCGCACAGTGCAACCCGTCCGCCGCATTTTCTCAATCACGACGTGCAGAGCCGAAGGCTGCACGCCCGTCACGCACACCTCGCCGCCCGTGATTGCCGCAGCGCCTAAGAATGTCGCCGCCGCTATTCTGTCACCGACGGGCGTATACGTCCCGCCGTGCAAAGCTTTTACGCCCTCTACCGTAATCACATCCGAGCCTGCGCCGTATACCCGACCGCCGATAAAATTGATAAAGTTTTGCAAATCGACGATTTCGGGTTCGCGGGCCGCATTGCGTATCACCGTTTTACCGTCCGCGAGCACGCCCGCCATCATGATGTTTTCGGTAGCGCCCACGCTCGGAAAGTCCAGATTGACCACGCCGCCGCTCATTTCGCTCCCGTCGCATCCGATAATGCCGCCCTCTTCGGAAATTTTAACGCCCAAACATTTTAAACCGTAGATATGTAGGTCGATCGGCCGAAGTCCGATTTCGCACCCGCCGGGGTAGCTGATATTCGCACGCCGAAACCGCGCGAGAATCGGACCTAAAATAAACACCGAAGACCGTATTTTCCCCGTCAGCTCCGCCGACACCAACTTCGGATCGGCAGCGGCACAGTTGACCGTAAGCGTGTGTTCTTTCAGCTCTGCCTGCGCGCCGATCGAGCGCAAAATCTCCACCATACTGAATACGTCGGCAATTCGCGGGCAATTTTCCAGCGTGATCTCTTTTGCCGACATAATGCAACACGCCAATATCGGCAATACCGAATTTTTCGCCGCCGACACGGCAACGCTACCGTTGAGCCGTCTGCCGCCGCGTATAATCAATCGTTCGTTCATATGTCACCTTATTCATGAATCTAGATAGTATCAATGTATGATTTTTTCCGAGATTCGTTCCAAAGGCACAAAGACAATCTGCCTACCACTGTTTTTAATAAAACATCAAAAAAAGAACAGCCGCTGTCATACTGCGTCTGTCCCAAGAAATTCATGCCACTCTCTTTCTATCAATCAATAAATGCTGTTACGTATATCCAATCTTCTCTCAGTACTCTTTTCTGCCGCACAATACGTCTATGCT
>JAIEBL010000238.1 GCA_029069015.1 Clostridiales bacterium | reverse complement strand
AATAAATCATAATAAGACCGCCTCACCTTTTGACTTTAGCTACATATAATGTAGTATAGTATACGGGCGAAGCACTTGCTTTATCACCGTTATTTCCGTACAAAAGGAGAATTTTCGACAATGCTTTTATTTGCTTTCCGCAGCAGAACGCAGTCCATGAAAATTTACGATACGTTTCGGGCGCGCGGTTGCGCGTGTTCGATCATCAATACCCCCAGAGAGGTTTCGGCGTCGTGCGGGCTGAGCGTTACCGTGCCCGAGACGGACGCCGAGCGCGCGATCAGAATCTACGACTACTATAAGCCCGATACGCTGATCGGCATTTTTCGGTGCGACGCAAACGGATGTACGCGCTACCGCTGATTGGTCTCCGTATAAAAAAGACTTGCGAAGCGGCGTGTTTTGGTATATAATAGAAGCATGGATGGTTTTCAGGATATCCCGAACCTACGACGCGTAGCTACGCTTAGCCGCCAAAACGGTGCGCATTTGCTGCACTTCCATGCGCAGGTCGAGCTGTTGTACGTAACGGTGGGGCACGTTACCGTTACGATCAACGGCGAAACGGTGTGCGCCGAAAAAGGAACGGCGTGCCTGGCGGGTAGCTACGACCTACATGCGTATGTGCCCGACGAGGACGGCGAAGGCGTCGTGTTTACTTTTCTGCCCGAAGACGCCGCAAGCTTTTTTGCGCGTGCGAAAGGACAAGTCGTGACGCGGCACTTTTTTCAAGACGAAAACCTTTCCCGTACGCTCGATATGTTCTACATGCTTGCAACGAGTGAACAGCAGCCGAACGATTTGCTTTACGAAGGCTTTGCGGGCGTCGTGCTCGGGCTGTTGTACAATTCGCTCGGACTTGCGCCGGAAGAGAGCGGCACGCTTTCTACAATGCGCGCTGTGCTTACGTACATACGGCAGCATGCCGACGAACCGCTTCGGCTCGAGGAACTGAGCGCGCGGTTCGGATACGGTAAATTCTATTTTTCGTATCTGTTCCATAAATACACCGATCTCAATCTTTGCAAATTCGTCAACGCCGTGCGCTCCGAAAAGGTCGCCGCGTTGCTGAAACAAGGTGAGGACGTGCGGTTTGCGTGCAAAGCGGCGGGCTTTGCGAGCGTTCGCACCTTTTACCGTAGTTTTACCGAAGTTTACGGAACGACGCCGCAAAAGTACGCGATGCGTGCATGCGGTACAAAAAGCCCAGAAGAGGAAACAACGTGATGAAAGAGAAAGAACGTGCAAAAGAAATCTTAAAGCAGCTTGAAGCGGCATATCCGCAGGCAATGTGTGAGCTTCACTACGACACGCCTTTCCATTTATTGGTTGCGGTGATCCTTTCGGCGCAATGCACCGATAAGCGGGTAAACGAAGTCACGAAAAAACTTTTTACCGTGTACGATACGCCGCAGGACTTTGCGTCTGCCGATATCTTCAAATTGCAGGAACTCATTTTCAGCTGCGGCTTTTACCGCAATAAGTCGCAGAGCATTATTTCCGCTTCTCGCGATATCGTAGACAAATTCGGCGGGCAGGTACCGCACACGTTCGATGAGCTGCTTACCCTTCGCGGTGTGGGGCGCAAAACCGCCAACGTGGTTATGGCGGTCGCGTTCGGCGGCAACAATATTGCGGTGGATACTCACGTTTTCCGCACCTCGCACCGTCTGGGGTTTTCGGGCGGTAAAACGCCCGATAAAGTGGAAGCCGATCTTTGCGCGCTCTTAGAGCCGACGATGTACGGGAAGGCGCACCACCTGCTTATTTTTCATGGCAGATATTGTTGCAAATCGCAGCGCCCTGCGTGCAATGAATGCCCCGTGTCGTCGTTTTGCACGACATCGCCCGTAAAGGAAGAGCATGAATAAAATTCTCAGAAAAAGAACGATTGCACCAAACGTGGTCGAATACGTAATAGACG
>JAIEBL010000237.1 GCA_029069015.1 Clostridiales bacterium | reverse complement strand
GCAAAATATTCGCGGATACTTGCCGCCACGACCTCGCCCACTTCGGGCACGGCGAGCAATTCTTCCTCCGTCGCCGCAGCCAGACCGCTTATGCTTCCGAAACACTCGGCAAGGTCGCGCGCCGCCACTTTCCCCACGCCTCCGATCGCGAGTGCGTGGATAAAGTGCGCCAAGTCGGCACTTTTGCTTTTTTGCACCGACGCGAGAAAGTTCTGTATTTTGCGGTCCTTAAATCCGTCGAGCTGCGCAAGCTGCTCCGCCGTGATCGTATACAGATCGGCGACCGTGCAGACGCCCAGCTTTTCGTGGAGTTGCAGCACCGTCTTTTCGCTCACGCCGTCGATATCCATGCAATCTTTGGACGCGAAATGCTCCAACTTTCCGCAGATTTGCGGCACGCAGCCGTCTGTGTTGGGGCAGAACAAATGCGCGCCGACTTCGACGAGTGTCGCGCCGCACGCGGGGCATACGGACGGGGATGCAATGGGTTCGCCCCCTCTGTCTTCGGCGATGCCTAAGATCTCGGGAATGACGTCGTTACTGCGCCGCACGAAAACCGTGCTGCCGATTTTCACCTTTTTGCGGCGGATGTCCGCCATGTTGTTCAGCGTTGCGCGTGCAACCGTTGCGCCGCAAAGCTCCACGGGTTCGAGCACTGCAAGCGGCGTGAGTTTCCCGGTGCGCCCCACCTGCCACACCACGTCTTTGAGCTCGGTGGACGTTTCTTCCGCTTCGAACTTGTAGGCAATCGCCCAACGCGGGAATTTGTCGGTATAGCCGAGCGTTTCACGCAAAGCAAAATCGTTGACTTTGATCACCATGCCGTCGATCAAGAATTCCAATTTATCGCGCTCGACGCCCTTTATGATCTCGATGATCTCGTCTATCGAATCGACGACCCAAAGCTTATCCGTTTTAAAACGTTGCTCTTTCAAAAAACGAATGCATGCTTCCTGCGAAATCAGCGGCACGTCGCTCTTATGGTTCACATTATAAAAAACCACGTCCAGATTGCGCTTTGCCGTCACGCGCGGATCGAGGTTGCGAATCGCCCCCGCCACGCCGTTGCGCGGATTTTTGAGCGGTTCTTCGGCAGTTTCGTTGTATTTATGAAACGCCTGCCAGCGCATGATACCCTCACCCTGCACTTCCAATTCGCCCTTGTAGTCGATGGAAAATGGAATCGACTTGATGGTGCGCACCTGCGCCGTCACGTCTTCGCCTACGCTGCCGTTACCGCGCGTTGCCGCCGTTTGTAAACTGCCGTCCTTATAGGTCAAGCAAATCGTCAAGCCGTCTAGCTTATATTCGAGCGTATACTGTACGGGCTTTCCCGCCGCCTTACGGATTTTTTCATCGAACGCGTACAGTTCTTCGAAGCTGTTGCACTTATCGAGGCTGTATAATTTGTTTATGTGGGTATGCGGCGCAAATTCTTTGATCGGCTCGCCGCCCACGCGCCTCGACGGCGAATCGGCAAGCACGACGCCCGTTTCCTTTTCAAGTGCCAACAATTCGTCGTACAGCTTATCGTATTGCGAATCCGAAACGATCGGCTCGTCGAGCACGTAGTAACGGTACGCGTAATCGTTGAGAATATTGACAAGCTTCCGCATTCTATCCATACGGTTTTACTCCTTTACAAGCGTTAAGGGGGCGTATTCGAGCGCCAGATTCAGTTTGCCCGCTTTATCGAACGTAACTTGCGCGTAGGTGCCGCTCTGCTCTGTGTTGATTGCCATAATCTCGCCCACACCAAACCGCGGATGCAACACTTTTGCACCCACAACAAACCCCGAAAGGTCTTTCTTGTTTGCCGTGGGAACGGCCGTAGGCGCTTGCCGGATCACCTTTCCCGACGGTGTGGCAGACGTAACGGGCGGCGTATACGAGTAGACGGGACGCGACTGCGGCAGAAGCTCCGCTTCCTCTAAAAAGCGGGAATGCACCTTGATTTTTCGCTCCCCTTGCAAAAAACGCGATGCCGCATAGGTAACGAAAAGCCTTTCCTTTGCGCGCGTGATCGCGACGTAGAAAAGCCGTCGCTCCTCCTCTTCGTCGTTCTCACCGTCATACCGCACGATCGGAAAAATGTCGTTTTCCATGCCCACGATATATACGACTTTGAATTCCAAACCCTTTGCGCTGTGCACGGTGGCAAGGCTCACGTAGTCACCGCCATCCATTTCCTCCGTATCCGAATACAAGTTTGTCATTTGCAGATAATCGCTTAAACTCGCGCCCTCGTTGTTCTTTTCGAACTGTTTGACCGACTCAATCAACTCGTCTAAGTGCATCATGCGGTCGCGCCCTTCGTCCGTACCGTCGTTATACATTGCCTTGAACTGCAAGCGGTCGATAAGATACAGCACGAAGTCGCTCAAACTGCACTCGTTCACCTTTTGGTGCAATTCCTTTATAAGCGCGGCAAACCCACCCAGCTTTTTGATAAGCGCAGACGGAAGCGGCGTTTCGTCGATATGCAAAAGCGAAGCGACCAAACTCTCGCCGCTCACGCTCGCGTAATTCCGCAGTTGCGCGATCGAGCTGTCGCCGATGCCGCGGCGGGGCACGTTGATGACCCGTAATACTGCTTCGTTATTGGCGGGATTCGCGACGATTTCCAAATACGCAAGCAGGTCTTTGACTTCTTTACGGTCGAAGAATTTGAAGCCGCCGAACACCTTGCTCGGAATGCCGTACTGAATGAGCTTTTCTTCAAAAGAGCGGGAAAGCGCGTTCAAACGCATGAGAATCGCTACGTCGCGGTATCGGTATTCGCCGTTTCGCACCAAGCTTACGATACTGTTTACAACGGCGGCGGCTTCGTCGCTCTCCGTGTTTGCCCGCAAAAAGCCGATAGCTTCCCCCTCGGCGTTGCTTGTCCAAAGCGTTTTGTCCAGCCGCGAACGGTTGTGTTTGATGAGCAGATTTGCCGCTCCCAAAATGTTTTTAGTCGAGCGGTAGTTCTCTTCGAGCTTATAGACGCGGCAAGACGGGAAATCACGCGTAAAGTTGAAAATATTCTGAAAATCCGCACCCCGCCAGCCGTAGATACATTGGTCCTCGTCGCCCACCGCAAACACGTTGCCGTACCCGCTCGCGAGAAGCCGCACGATTTGGTACTGCACGCCGTTCGTATCCTGAAATTCGTCTACGTGAATATAGCGGTAGCGGTTGCGACAATCTTCGAGCGCCTCGGCGTTCTCGCAAAGCAAACGGTAGGTCACGAGCAAAAGGTCGTCGTAGTCGAGGGCATTGTTCTTGCGAAGCTCCGTCTGATAGGCGGCGTACACGGCGCACGTTTCGTCTATGCTTTCATAGTAGGGGTACGCCTCTTTATACTCGTCGGGTGAAAGCCCCGCGTTTTTGGCATCCGAAATGCTCCATATGATCTTTTTGATTTGCTTGGCATCGTAAATCTTATCTTTTACAATCGCCTTGATAAGCTTTCCCTTTTCGTCTTCGCCGTAAATGGAAAAATTGCGGGTAAAACCGATCTTATCCGCAAACCGACGCAGTATACGCACGCACAGCGAGTGAAACGTGGAAATCTGCATGACCGTCGCACCATCGGGTAACAGCCGCAAGAGTCGCTCCTTCATTTCGTTCGCCGCTTTGTTGGTAAACGTGATCGCCAAAATATGGTAGGGCTTGACGCCCTTTTCGAGCACCAAGTACGCAATACGGTGCGTTAAAAGGCGGGTCTTTCCGCTACCCGCCCCTGCCGTTACCAATACCGCGCCCTCGGTGTCGAGCACCGGCTTACGCTGTTCTTCATTCAAAGCGTCTAAAATCGCATTCATTCGTTCGTTATCCTGCTTTTTATAGCTTTAGTTTACCATACCGCCGAATAAAAGTCAACCTGCAAGCCGTCGTTTATTCCGCTTTGCCCGCCCGTTCCCGATAGTAACGGTCGCGCATCTGACGGAACTTTTCGGCGAGTCGCAAAATGTAGAGTTGCTTGTTGTTTTCGTCGAGCTGATCGAACCGACCGCGGTCGATAAGCCGTCCGATCGGGTTGGTCGTGTTTTCGTCCTCTTCCAATATGGAACAAACCTTTGCGTAGAAGACTTCTTCTTCGTCCGCCCGCACCGCCGAAAGCGCTTTTTGCTCGTCGCGCTTTACCTTTTCGCGTTGCAGACTTTGAACGAGTTGGAGACTTTCTTCCGACTTTCCGAAGCTTTCGAGCGCTTTTTGCCGCTCTTCCACCATCTTCTGCCAATACCCCATTTTCAGCCGCTGCTTTGCAAGCATTGCCCGCTTCTTGAGCGCACCGTACTCTTTTTTCGCCTTGTCCGCCATAGTCTTTTGCCCTCCGTTTCGTATCGTTACACCTA
>JAIEBL010000236.1 GCA_029069015.1 Clostridiales bacterium | reverse complement strand
CTGCGGCAGGTGCGGAAGAGGAGATCCGCGCGATGATCAAAACCTACGATCCCGAAATCACGGTGTCGTTCGTGCCCGAAGAGGAAGCCGGGATGCGCTATAAAGAAGCGTTCTTGCGTGGCAAAGCGCCCGATGCGTTCATGTTTTTTGCCGACGATATCCCCGACCTTGCGGAAGAAAAGCAGCTTTTGGATCTATCGAACCGATTGCGGGTCTCGGATATTCACAGCGACGAATTTACGGACGGGGCGCGACGCGCTTGTCTGTATCAGGGAAAGACGTGGGCCGTACCCTTCTTTTGCGACGCGTATATGCTCGCGTATGACCGTACGCTTGTATCCTTGCCGCCGCAGTCGATGACGGAAGTGGAAAACGCCGTCAAAGCCGCCCAAGCCGAAAAAGGGGAAGTAGCCTCTTTTGCACCGCTCGACGCGAGAAAGTCCGCGCTTCTGTATGAGTCGGTTGCCAAGGAAAACGGCGAAGAACTGCTGAACGGACGCGAAACGAAGTTGACCGTCGCGAGCGAGGCGGGGGTGAAGGCGGCGAAAGCGTATACCGCGCTTATGAAAGACGCATCGACCGAAAAGGACTCGTTCGGCAGCGGCAAGGCAGCGTTTTCGGTGCTGACGGCATACGAGCGGGCGCAGCTCAAACAAGCGAACCCGTCGGCGGAGATCGGGCTTGCGCCGCTTCCCGTAAACCGCTTGCAAACGCTGGCGATCGGCATGTCGCCCGATTCGAAGAGTCAAACGCACGTTTTCCGCCTTTGCGAGTTTTTGTTTAAGAAGAAGGACGAGCTGAGCGCGCTCTATAAGCGGTACTCCGCCGAAAAAAGCATAGAACCGCTTGCGCCCGACGACGAACAGGCGGTGCGGCAGATAGCGTCGGCTCGCCCCGCGCCCGACCTGTGCGGGTATAAAACCTTTACGAATACCTATCTTATCTCGGCGCTCGAACGGATCGGCCACGGCGTAGACGCCAAGGTCGCGCTCTCCGAGGCTGCCGAGCAAGGGGCGGCGGTGATCTGGAAAGGGAAACGCGAATAAGCAGGCGTGCCTGCTCGCCTTTATAGTACGAAAAGCGAACAAAGTAAGCCCCGTATTTTCTTTACGGCGTGTAAGGCGTTCTACGGCATGAAAGCCTTTACGCATAAGGGGGGATACGGGCTTTGCCCTGTTTTTGCCGTGGCGGCGGCGAAAACGGGGTCGTTTTTTGTCAAGCGTTTTTATCGCAAAAAACGAAAATTTAATTAAAAATAATTTGGGATAAAGGATTGACAATCTATTCGCTACGGTATTATAATACGCTTACTCGCCGCCTCAATCGGGCACTAGATATTGTGTCGAAAATGGGCGAAGAGAATCACCTTTAACTATATATAGTATTTTTTCCGCTTTGGCGAATAAAATAGAAAGAATATACGGGTGGAGAAAGGAAGAGTATGAAAGAAATCATAAAACGCGACGGCAGAAAGGTAGCGTTCGACATCAATAAGATCGTCAACGCAATCGACAAGGCGCTCAAATCGGCGAACATCAAGAGTTCGGCGCGGGCGAAGGCGTTGGCACAGCAGGTGGAAGCGGCGTTCCCCGAGAACGCGACGCCCACGGTCGAAGAGATCCAGGACAAGGTAGAAGCGGTCCTGATTGAAAACGGGCTTGTGCGCACCGCCAAAGAGTACATACTGTACCGTGCCGAGCGTACGCGTATCCGCGAGTCTAACACGCGTCTTATGAAAACGATGGACGAGCTGACGTTCCACGAGGCGCGCGAATCGGATATGAAGCGCGACAACGCGAACATCGACGGCGACACCGCGATGGGCACGATGCTCAAATACGGCAGCGAGAGCGCCAAGCAGTTCTACGAGCTTTGCGTCCTCAACCCCGTTCACAGCGAAATGCACAAGAACGGCGATATTCATATTCACGACCTCGATTTCCTTACGCTGACGACCACGTGCTGCCAGATCGACCTTGACAAGCTGTTTACGGGCGGTTTCTGCACGGGGCACGGCTTCTTGCGCGAACCCAACCACATTGCGTCGTATGCGTCGCTTGCGTGCATTGCCATTCAGAGCAACCAGAACGACCAACACGGCGGGCAGAGCGTCCCCAACTTCGATTATGCGCTTTCTAAGGGCGTTGCCAAAACGTACGCGAAAAATTACCGCGACAACCTCGGTCGTGCGCTCGAACTTCTGACGGGTGACCGTGCGGCTGCCGCCGCGTCGAGTGCGGCGTACGATTCGCTCAAAGCCGAGGGGCTTCTTCCCGTACTCGATAACAACAACGGTTACGACGAAAAAATGGCGGCGCTTCTGCAAGCGAACTATGCTGCCGACGTCGTGAAAAAGGCGCAGGCGTTTGCCTTAGAGCGCGCCCTGCCCGAAACGGAGCGGGCCACCTTCCAGGCGATGGAAGCGCTCGTTCACAACCTCAACACCATGCATTCGCGTGCCGGTGCACAGATTCCGTTCTCGTCGATCAACTACGGCACGGATACCTCGAGCGAGGGCAGAATGCTCATCAAGAATCTGTTGCTTGCGACCGAAGCGGGCTTGGGCAACGGCGAAACCCCCATTTTCCCCATTCAGATATTCAAAGTAAAAGAGGGCGTCAACTTCAACGAAGGCGACCCCAACTACGACCTTTTCAAAATGGCGTGCAAGTGCAGTGCAAAGCGCCTGTTCCCCAACTTCTCGTTCATCGACGCGCCCTTTAACAAGCAGTACTACAAAGAGGGTCGTCCCGAAACCGAAATCGCGTATATGGGCTGCCGTACGCGCGTTATCGGCAACACCTTCGATCCCGAGCACGAAATCGTGACGGGCAGAGGTAACCTCAGCTTTACTTCCGTAAACCTTCCTCGTCTTGCGATCAAGAGCAAGGGCAACGTCGAACTTTTCTTCGAACAGCTCGACCACGTGATCGACGTCGTCATCGATCAGCTCTTGGAGCGCTTCTCCATTCAGTGCAAAAAGAAAGTCAAGAACTTCCCCTTCCTTATGGGGCAGGGCGTATGGCTGGGTTCGGATAAACTCAAAGCCGACGACACGGTGGGCGAGGTCTTAAAGCAAGGCACGCTGACCTGCGGCTTTATCGGTCTTGCCGAATGCCTCAAGTCGCTCATCGGCAAGCACCACGGCGAGTCGGAAGAAGCGCAGAACCTCGGTCTGGAAATCGTCGGCCATATGCGCAAGCGCATGGACGACGCGTGCAAAAAATACGGCTTGAACTTTTCGCTGATCGCGACGCCCGCCGAAGGCCTTTCGGGTCGCTTCGTGCGCATCGACCAAAAGAAGTACGGCAAGATCGCCGGCGTCACCGACCGCAAATACTATACCAACACGTTCCACATTCCCGTTTACTACAAGATCTCCGCGTTCGATAAGATCCGTCTGGAAGCGCCCTACCATGCGCTCACGAACGGCGGTCACATTTCGTACATCGAGCTGGACGGCGACACCGTGAACAACGTGGAAGCGTTCGAGAAAGTCATTCGCTACATGAAGGAATGCAACATCGGCTACGGCTCGGTGAACCACCCCGTAGACCGCGATCCCGAATGCGGCTACACGGGCGTTATCGGCGATACCTGCCCTAAGTGCGGACGCAAAGAGCACGACGGGGAATACGGCTTCGAGCGCATCCGTCGTATCACGGGCTACCTCGTAGGCACGCTCGAACGGTTCAACAACGCCAAAGCCGCCGAAGAACACGACCGCGTAAAACACGGCTTGGACGGCGTAGCCAAGGCGAAAAAGAAGTAATAGGAAAGTTTACCTGTGGATCTCGATAAAACAATCCGGCTTGCCGATATCGTGCCCGAATCGGTGGTAGACGGCAAAGGCATTCGCATGACGGTCTTTGCGCAGGGCTGCCGCAGGGCGTGCAAGGGTTGCCACAACCCCGAAACGTGGGACGTGCACGGCGGCAAGGAATATCCGCTCTCGTTCGTCACGGCGCTTGCCGAAAAGAACCCGCTGCTTGACGGTCTGACCTTTTCGGGCGGCGAACCCTTTTTGCAAGCCGACGCGTTCGCTACTTTAGGCGAATGGTGTCACGCAAAGGGCTTGAACGTTTGGTGCTATTCGGGCTATACGCTCGAAGCGCTCAAAGAAGAGGCGAAAGGCAGCGAAGCGTTCGGTAGGCTACTTGCGCAGATCGACGTGCTCGTAGACGGCGCGTTCATCGAAGAGCAGAAGGACATGACGCTTTGGTTTCGCGGCTCGCGCAATCAGCGCG
>JAIEBL010000235.1 GCA_029069015.1 Clostridiales bacterium | reverse complement strand
GTATTTATGATTATCCAGCGTAAACAAACGCGCCGCTACGAATTCAAGCACGTCGGTCACGCCGATTACGACGAATTTATCCACGTCGCTGCTACCGATGCCGACGACCGCGGCGGGCGCAGACGTGTAGTCGATCAGAAGCGAAACGAACTTACGGTCGTTGGCGTCTTCATAGCCGACGTCCACGCCCATTACGCCTTTGATCGAAGTACCGAAGACATCGAGCGAGGTCGCCGTAGAGAGAGCGCTCAGCGGATTCGTATCCGAAATATAGAGGTCGCTCGAAATCGTCGAGGAATCGGCAATCGTATAGGTCACGGGCGAAGTCGTAAACGTAAGCCCGCCTGCGAGCGTCACCGTCGCCGTCACCGTCGCCGAACCGACTTGCGCGTTTGCCGCAAACGTAACGGCGCCGTTATTTGCTACCGTGAAGGTATTGGGCGTTTGCACGCTGTACAAAACCGCCGCCGTGCCGAAAGCCCCGAGTGAAACGGAACCATTGTTTATCGAGAACGTATAGTCGCCCTCTGCGTACGCAAGGTTCAGTTCATTTACGGGATTGCCCTGATATTTGAGAACGAGCATAGGCGTATAGCCGCTCTTTTCAAGCGCGAATATGCACGTGGCGGACGTCGTGCCCATGACGTACAGCGGTACGCCGTTGAGCTTTGCCGTAAGCGTAAGCGTGTAGCTCTTCATGTCCGCATCGGTAAGCGCCGCTTTGTTTGCATACGCGAATTCGTATTTGAAGGTAGCCGCATTGTATACGGCGGATGCAAAGACCGTGCCGTCCGAGAGCGTAAGCGTTACGTCCGTAAGATCCGCCTCTGTATAGCCGCCGGCGTCGCGAAGTGCAACGGTAAACGACGGATCGGCATCGGTAAAGACGTCGTAGCTACCCTGCGTGCTCGTTACGACCACGGTAGGCGCATACACGGTTACGGTCAGCGTTGCCGTGACGCCGCTCGCCGCCGTCACCGTAATCACCGTGACACCCGCAGCTACGGGCGTCAAGAGGAACGTGCCGTTTGCGGTGTCTACGTTATCGTTGCCGCGGCAATATTCGGGATTCTCGCTCGTTATCGTAAAGCTCGTATCGGCGGGCGTCGTATTGTTTAAGCCGTAGAGCAAGACGTCTACCGTACAGTTCTGCGTCTGCCCCGCCACGAGATAGAGGTTCACAACCGCTTTGCCGTTCTGACGAAGAAGGACTTGCGTTACCTTTACTTGCACCGTAACGGTCACGGTAAGCGTCAGGACGTCGTTCGCATCGTCGGGATTTACGTACTCTGCCTTGATAACGTACGTGCCGCTTGCGCCGCTCGGCGTAAATACCGAACCGCTTTGCGCAACCGTAACGCCGCTCTGCGATACGACGGTATAGGTAGGCGTAATGCCCGTTTTTACTTCGCCCGTTGCGGCGTTGCCGACGGTCACTTTGAAATCGATCGGTTCGTTGTCTTCCTGCGTATACTCGCCTTCTGTCGGCGTGCTCGGCGCGAACGTAAAGTCCTTGTTGTCGAACGCCATCGAAAGCTTGGTCGTCCCCCACCAGAACAGCTTCACCGTAATCGTCATATCGGCGGACTTGATCTCGCCGCCTTCGAAAATTTTACCGCTGACCGTCAGATCCAAAAGCACGATCGGCGCGGTGATCGCGCTGCGGTTGATGGCAAGATACGTTTTGCCGTCTTTATACCGCAGTTCGTAAACGTCTCCGAAATGCCTATGCTCCTCCCCTTCGCTGCGAAGCTCGAACTTCACGGCAGGCGCGCTGAGCGGCTGTTTGGTTGCTACGGAATCGTTGTATACGGGCGTAAGCTCCAACTCTTCCCAATCGCTCAAACCGTCGGTCGTCACGTTGTAGTCGTGACCGTGGTTTCTCTCCGCACTTCCGATTTTCATGGAAAGCTCGGTAATAGGAACGTCGACCGTGAGCGTAAGCTTGAACTCGTATTCGCTCTCGACGTGCGTTTCGGGATTCTCCTCCGTCACGATAACCGACACAGGCTGCGCACTTACCGTGGCGCCGTCCATTCTCAGACGGAAGCCGACGACCTGCTTTGCTCTGTCGCCCGTGATCGAGGCAAGGAACGTGTCGCCGTTTTTCATAGATGCATTCGTGGCGTCGTAGAACGCGCCCGTCACGCCCGTCGGCACGGTAATGCGGTACGAAAGGTTGCGCGCATCGATCGTCGTGCCGTCGTCGTTTACAAAGCCGAACGCAAAGTCGTATACGTTCGGGGATTTGACGGAGGTATCGACCGTGGGCAGATAGTCTACCGTAAGGCTCGTGCTGTTGCCCATGCAACCCACTTGAATATCCGTGTTGCTGTTGCCTGCGCGGAAGCTTGCCTGATCGATCAGCGTCGTCACGTCCACTTTGATCGTTTGATTCGCGCTCGTATTGTTGGGTGCAATGCACGTGATATCGTACGCGCCGTTGAGCACGCCCGCTTTGAGCTTCAAGGTAAGCTCTCCGTTGTATATGAAACGCTCGCCGTTTTGCAGCTTCGTGCCGTCCGGCTTGATGCATTCTTTGGGCGCTGTGAAGGGCGGCATCGCCGTCGTAAGCGTAAACGCATCGTGGTCGTAGTCGAACCAGAACGCATCCAATGCCAAATATGCCTGCTCGTCGTACTGGTCGTAGGATATGCGGTAGTATACCGTAAGGTCGCGCTTCGCAGCATTCGCATTCGCATAAACTTGCTGCAATGTATACGGCGTCGTCCTGTCACTGTCGAGGAAGAATTCGATATTCGAAATAGGCACAGCCTTGTTCGACACGCCGATAGAAATGCTAAGAGGCGCACAATCGGAATTCAGCTCGCCCGCATTATAGGTAATAATACCGCAAGACGGCTGTTCCGTACCAGCCGTGCAGCGCGCCGTAAACAGCTCTCTCACTTCGTCGTATTCGAGCGTATAGCCGACCGATTCGTTGCCCGCTCCGTTGCCTGCGCATACGATAACGGGCGTCTGAAGCGTATCGGTACGGAATTTCCGCCCGATGTTATCGCGCCGAACGACAAACTCGTTCGCACCGCCCGCGCCGTAGGTAATAATACCCGACGCGTAAATCGAGAACGCCACGCCCGAGGAGTGCGTACCGCTTGCGCCTTTATCCTGCGAATCGCTCGCGTTTTTATCCGCTTTCTTCGAATAGGAAGCGTCGGTAAATTCGACGATGCCGTTAAGTCTGCGGCAAAGCTCGTAATTGGCCGTCACCACGTACGGATCGCCTTCCGCCACCATTACCTTCATGTAGCCGTACGCGCCCTCTTCCAGACGAAGCGCTTTTTCCGCCGTTTCGCCGTAATAATAGTAGACGCGTATATTCTGATACATCGTAAACGCCGTATCGCGGTTCACGTAGTCGATGGCGAAAATGTCTTTCAGAAGCCGTACCTTGCCGCCATTGCTCCAAAAGCTCGTGGTGTCGGTGCGGAAATAGGCGTTTGCCGCCACTCTGTCCGCCTCATTCGTGTCGAGCGCAAAATAGTATACGTAATTGCCGATGGTCTTTTTGGGCAAAATGTACGACGTGCCGTCGCGCAAAACGCTCAGCTCGATATGCATGTTGTTCGGGAAGTTAACGGTGCTCGCCGCATTGTTTTCGGTAATGTTCAGCACGTTGTTTTTCGCCGAATGCAAACGCACGGGCTCGTTTACCATAAGCACGCCTTCCGTGGTTTCTTCTACCTTATCCGAATAGTAGAACGTACGGGCAGCGCCGTTGTCGTTTACGATTGACAAATATTTGACGGGCATTCTGTACCGGACGGTAAGTGCAAACGTTGCGCCCTTACCGTGCTTCGTGCGGATCGTGAAGACGTACGGATTCTGCCCGAGCTTATCTTCGCCGAGCACGACGAAACGCCCCGTTTTCTCGTCCCACACTTCGCCGGGGAACTGGGAGTTGAGCGTTATGGCCAGCGCCGCATAGTTCTGCGTACGCGCTTCCTCTGTCTTCGTTTGCGCGTTCGCCCCGTAATAATAGTCTAAAATATCGGCAAGCGTGAAGCTCGTATACGATTTGCCGTCGGCATCCGGCTGCCCCGTGCCGAGCGCGATCGTAAGCGTCGCTTTGGTGTCGTCGTTCTCGTCGGGAAGCAACAGCGTGTATTCGTCGTCTTTGAAAGCGCCGCCCTCTGCCGTCAGCTCTTCCATGTCTTTCACGCGCACGACGTCGGCATCGCGTACGACGTCGAGCGTGATCGAAATCGTCTTGCCGTCGATGGCGGTGTACGTATTCGTCTTAGCATCGTATTGCAAGCCTTGCGCGGGAAGCACCAGATATACGGTATACGTACCCGACACCAACTCGTTGCCCACTTTGAGCTGCACATTGGCCGTAAAGCTGCTTTCGCCCGTCAGTTCGGGCGTAAGAACGTACGCGCCCGACGCCGCCTTGCTCATCCCCACGAAGGTGATCGTCTTTGCGGCGTTGGAAGCCACTTCCGAACTCTTGATGTTCGGTTTTTCGATATTGCCCTCGTACTCGATATTGGGCGCAGAATTGAGGTTTTGCCGGATGGTGGCCGACGCTACGGAACCGACGCTCGCCGAATCTTTGAGCTTATAGGAAAGACGCAAATCCAGCGTACCGTTACTGAACACCGTTTCTTCGATATCGTCGCTTTCTTCGGTCGTGACTGCCACGCCGTCACGGTGCGTCACGCGCGCTTTAAAGTCCTGCGGATTGATTTGCGGGTGCACGTTGACCTGAACCGTCTTGCGCACGCCGAAGCCGTTGGGGTCGCCGTCCTCTATCGTAATATAGGTCGCACCCATATTGACGGAGCTGTTAAGTCCGACGGCGTCGCTACCGCTCATGCGGTTGTCACTTAAAAAGTCCTTTGCGCCGTTCGTAAGACCCGAAGCGGTGGACTCGTACAGACGCAATTTGGCAGAGCCCCACTCGCCCGCTTCCTCTTTCCCGTTGCGCACGACTTTGATGCAAGGCGCAAAATGGAAACGGTTATCGTTGTTGATATTGCCGATATACAAATCGACGCTGTCGCTCACCTTCCCCGTGTACGGGTTGGTGAAGATGATTTCGGTAATGCGGTCTTGCGCTTTACTGGAAACGAACGTAAGCTCGATGAGGATCACGAGCGGCGTACCGCCGTTCTTTGCGTTCGCGATCAGCTTGACCGTAGAAGCGCCTGCCTTGGCGGGGGTAAACATCAGATTTTCGTGGCAGTAGCCCTGCCCGTACTGCAAATAGAAATCCAAGAACGACGACTTTTGCGTTTCGTTGGAATCTTTGAGAAGTTTGAAGCTCGCGTCGTCGGCTTCTACACCGATTTTATCGGCAACCCAGACTTCCACCTGGTCGAAGTACGTGCCGTCCGAAAGCTGACGCCCCGACACTCTCTGACGGCGGTTGTCGAGTCCCAACTTGCCGAACTGCTCGAAACGAAGCGTAAAGTTTTCGCGCTTGGTTTCCAACCCTTCTTCGTAGTACGTCAGTCCGTTCGCTCTGTAGTAAATTACGTTCTCCGACGATTTGTCTTCGATATGTTCAAGCGAATACAGACGGTTACCGCTGCCTTCCAACGTTTTGTTGCCGTCGTCGTCGCCTTTGAGGTCGAACACTTCGGCGTAGCTCTCTTCTACCGTTACTTTAACGGTCGTATCCGTGTCGGGCGAAAAGCTGCTCGTGATGCGGAAGGAAAATTCCGCATTCGTGGGCGCCGTCGCCGCTACCGTAAAGGTAAGCGCGTAACGCGTAGGGTGCTCGGGATCGCGCACCAAACCCGTTTCGCCGTTTATGTACACGAAATCGCCGTAGTGCGATATGCATTCCACCGTAAGGAGCGAATTGGTATTGTCGGCATTTGAATTTTCCTTCAACACCGCGTCGAAATAAATGGTATACTTGCCGCCCGGGGCAACCGAGTACACGCGTTCCTCTTGCGTCTCGCCTTCCGATTTGAGCGCCATGGTGGTCGCGGCGATCTGGATCTTCTCCACCTTCGGAGGATCGACCGCAGGCGCTTTGAGGATCCAAAGCACGGCAAACGCCGCCGCAGCCGCTGCGAGCACCGCAATAAGGACGATAAACAGTACGTTTCGCCCTTTCTTTTTGGTTTCGAGTTCGATTACTTCATTCGATATGGCCATAACGATTACTCCGCCGATTATGTTTCACTTCGTTTTTGCCGCTCTGCTTGTTGCTTCTCTGCGGCAGGATATACCTTTACGCTATCATAATACAGTATTTTCGTAAAAAAGTCAATCTCGCAACACCCGTAAAGCCATTTATTTTAGATAAACATAAAATTAAACGATTATACCAAAAGTATGCGTTTTGTGCCGTTTTACCCCCGTAATTCGGGTTTTTCGGAATCTCGGTAGACGCGCGAAACGATTTATTTTACAAAAATCTCAAATATATTTTAGCAGTTGCCGGCTTTGAGTGCTAACACTCTTTTGTCCGTTCTGCCACGCCGCAAGGCACGCGCATTTTGCCCGAAATAAAAAGGCGAAACGCAGAAACGGTTGACAACGCAAAGCATAAAATGTATAATGGTAGCGAGAAAAGTTTGCATAGAATAACAGAACAGCTCATAAAGAAGGCATACATATGGAAGAATTGGAAAAAAAGTTAGCGGCACTGCATTTACAAACGCGAAAAGCGCTTACGGTCCACGAACGCACGTTCGGACTCAAAGAAGCGTTTTTGTATTGTTTACAAGATTCGCCCAAGCCCACGCGCGAACTGATTGACGTTCTCCGTATGAAGAAGTCGAATTTGGCGCTCCTTGCCATCAAATGCGAAAAAGAAGGGCTGATCGAAAAGCTACGCACCCAAAGCGACGGGCGGCTCGTATGCTACACGTTGACGGAGAGCGGCAAGGCGTATATCGACGATGTTTTCGCGGAAGTGAGAAAAAAGTTTGCCACCATTCTGACCGACGAAAAGCAGGTAGAGAACGCAAGCGAGCAAATCGACAGCGTAACGGAAATCCTTTCGTATCTATAATTTATGACGGCAATGCAAAAAATCAAAAAGGACCTTGCGGCAATCTTCCGTCACGACCCCGCAGCGCGGAACACGGCGGAAGTAATTTTGACGTACAGCGGCTTTCACGCGCTCGTCCTCTACCGCTTTGCGCACTTTTTGTATTTGCATCGGTATAAACTCTTGGCGCGCATGGTCAGCGCATTTGCCAAATTTCTGACGGGCGTAGAGATCCACCCCGCCGCGCGCATCGGCTACGGTGTCGTGATCGACCACGGCGAAGGCGTCGTTATCGGCGAAACCGCCGTCTTGGGCAACAACGTGCTCATCTATCAGGGCGTGACCTTGGGCGGCACGGGAAAGGACAAAGGAAAGCGCCACCCCACCATCGAGGACGGCGTCATGCTGTGTAGCGGTGCAAAGGTCTTAGGCCCGTTCACCGTTGGTAAAAACGCGCGCATCGGCGCGGGCAGTATCGTCTTAAAGGAAGTACCGCCCAACGCAACGGTCGTGGGCGTCCCCGGCAAAGTCGTGCGTATCGGCGGCGAGCGGGTGGACGATTTGGATCAGAGTCTTCCCGACCCCACTTCGGACGAAATCGAAAAGCTTGCGGCGCGCGTCAGTGCGCTCGAAGAGCTGGTCAAAAAGAACAAAGAATAAAGAACAGAAGAACAAAAAACGCAAGGTGGAAAACAAAGCATGCTAAAAGTGTACAATACGCTCAGCCGCAAAAAAGAACCGCTCACCCCTATCAAAGAAGGCGTCGTGACCATGTATTCGTGCGGCCCGACCGTATACAACTACGCGCACATCGGAAACTTGCGCACCTACGTGTTTATGGACATCTTGCGGCGCGCGCTCAGATTTAACGGTTACAAGATCAAGGGCGTAATGAACGTGACCGACGTAGGGCATTTGCTCTCCGACGGTGACGACGGCGAAGACAAGATGGAAAAAGCGGCAAAAGAACAAAAAAAATCGCCGCGGGAAATCGCCGACTTCTATTCCGAAATTTTCTTTAAAGATTTGGAGCGGTTGCATATCGGAAAGCCCGAGATCATCGCCAAAGCCACCGACCATATTGCCGACATGATCGCCTACGTACAGGCGCTGGAAGAAAAGGGCTATGCCTACGAAACGAGCGACGGCATCTATTTCGACATTTCCAAGTTTCCCGAATACGGT
>JAIEBL010000234.1 GCA_029069015.1 Clostridiales bacterium | reverse complement strand
CGGGCAAAAGCACGACCATTTCCATACTCTGCGGACAACTGAGCAAGGACAGCGGCGTCGTGAAAGTGCAGGGCGTGTCCGTGGGCGAAAACGACGCGCAGATCAAAAAATCGTTGGGCGTCGTCTTCCAGAACTCGGTGCTTGACAGTAAGCTTTCGGTGTACGACAATCTTTGCTTTCGCGCGGCACTGTACGGCATCACGGGCGCGGATTTTACGAACACGCTGAATGAGCTGACCGAACTGTTTTCGCTCGGCGACATTTTAAAACGCCCTTTGTGCAAGCTTTCGGGCGGGCAAAAGCGGCGGGTGGATATTGCCCGCGCGATGCTGCACCGTCCGTCGATCCTTATCTTAGACGAGCCGACGACGGGTCTCGATCCGCAGACGCGCCGCATGATCTGGGACGTCATTGAGGGCATCCGCAAGGAACGCAATATGACGGTGTTGCTTACCACGCACTACATGGAAGAAGCGGCGAACGCCGATTACGTGGTGATCATCGACGGCGGCAAAAAGGTCGCCGAGGGGACGCCGCTCGATTTGAAGAATGCGTACACGGGTGACTTCATCACGTTGTACGGCAGCATGGATAAAGAAAAGGTACTCGCTTTGGGGTACCCGACGGAGGAAGTGTCGGGCGCGCTGCGTATCGCCGTTCCGAACACCGCCGCCGCGACCGAACTCATCGTAAAACACCCCGCACTGTTTACGGACTACGAGGTGACGAAAGGATGTATGGACGACGTGTTTTTGGCGGTTACGGGTAAAAAGTTGGGAGGTGCGCAATGAAAACGTTTTGGCTTCTTACAAAGCGCAATATAAAGCTCTTTTTTAAAGACAAAGTGATGTTCCTGACGTCGCTTATCGCACCGCTGATTTTGCTCGTGCTGTACACGCTGTTCTTGCGAAAGGTATATAAAGATAGCTTTGTGTCGATGTTGCCGCCGACTACGTCTAAAAAGGTCTTGAACGGCGTCGTGGGCGCGCAGCTTCTTTCGTCGCTTCTTTCCGTGACTTGCGTAACGGTGGCATTTTGCTCCAACATGCTGATGGTGCAGGATAAAGTGACGGGTGCGCGCAAAGACCTCGACGTTTCGCCTGTGCGGCAGTCCACGGTCGCGCTTTCGTACTACGTGGCGTCCGTCGTGTCCACGCTCATCGTGTGCTTGGTGGCGTATGCGGGCGGGTGCATCTACGTTGCGCTCTCGGGCGGGTGGTGCTTCCGCTTTACCGACCTCTTGCTCATCCTGCTCGATGTGATCATACTGGTGCTGTTCGGCACGGCGCTTTCCTCGATCATCCACTTCTTCCTTTCGTCGCAGGGGCAGATCTCCGCGGTCGGCACGATCGTCTGCGCGGGCTACGGCTTTATTTGTGGCGCGTATATGCCGCTCAGTCAGTTCTCGAAAGGGCTTGCGACGCTTTTCGGCTTTCTGCCGGGGACATACGGCACGTCGCTCGTGCGCAACCATTGCTTTGCGGGCGTGTTTGAAAAGATGCTCGACACGGGTTATTCTTCCGAGGTGATAAACGGCATTCGCGACGGGTTCGACTGCAATCTGTATATGTTCGGGCACGGCGTACCGCAGTTCGTGTCGTGGCTGGTGATCATATGCAGTACGGTGCTGCTCGTGGGCGTATACATACTGCAAAACGTATTGCGCGGGCGCAAAATCGCGTTAAGTAAACGCGCCTCTGCCTGACGTTTTTCACACGGTCTGATTTTCGGCAAAATAAAAACGCACTCTCTTTTTCGGGAGCGCGTTTTTTGTATGCGTCTTAGTAGTGGCGGACTTACAAGCAAGCCTCGTAAATTTTTTCGATATCTTTTTGCGAGAGGGGAACGAAGGTGTTTTTGAAATCGCCGTGTGCGATCGCCGCTTTTGCCATGTCGGCAAGGTGCGTTTTGTCGATGCCGACAGCCGTCAGCGTGCTTTTGAGACCGAGCGTGCCGAACAGGAACTCGCTGAACTTTTCGATGGCTTGTTCGGCGATTTTTTTCGGCGGCAGTGCGCTGTCGATCCCCATGACGTTCACGCCGAATTGCACGAAGCGGGGAAGCGTCTTTTCGTTTAAGCAGTGTTCCATCCAGCGCGGCGTAACGATGGCAAGACCGAGCCCGTGCGTAATATCGTAGTAGGCGCTCAGTTCGTGCTCCATGCCGTGGCAGGACCATTCCGTATTGTTGCCGCATGCGATAAAGCCGTTGATCGCCCACGAGGACGTCCACATAAGATTGGCGCGCGCCTCGTAGTTTTCGGGTTCTTTCATGGCGACGGGCGCGTATTTGATGACGGTGCGCATCAGCGTTTCCATAAACCCGTCGAGCATATACAGCGTGGGTTCTTTGGCAAAGTACACTTCGATGATGTGTGACAGAATATCCGCCGCGCCGCACGCCGTCTGATACGGGCTGACCGTAAAGGTGTTTTTAGGGTCTAAGAAGGACGCTTTCGGACGCATGGGGTCGTAGCCCGCGCCGATTTTCTCGTTCGTTTCGAGGTTGCTGATCACGCCGCAGTTGTCCATTTCCGAGCCCGTTGCCGAGAGCGTAAGCACCGAAACGATGGGCAGACATTTTTCCACCGTCGTTTTGTGCAGAACGATGTCCCAAGGGTCGCCGTCGTAGCAAGCGCCCGCCGCAACGAACTTCGAGCAGTCGATGACCGAGCCGCCGCCCACGGCCAACACGAGGTCGATTTTCTCGTCCTTGCAGATCTGTGCGCCCTTGCGCACGCTCGTGATGCGCGGGTTGGGTTCAATGCCGCTCAGCTCGTAGAGCGTGCCGCCCGCTTTCTTCACTTCGGAAACCACTTTGTCGTACAGTCCCGACTTTTTGATCGAGCCGCCGCCGTAGCAAAGTAGCACGCGCTTACCGTACTTTTTCACTTCTTCGTTCAGGCGCGAAAGCTGATCGCCGAAGTAGACTTTCGTGGGAATTTCGTAAATAAAATCGTTCATGGGTTGCCTCCATAAGGTTTTTGTCTATGGCTTAGTATATCACAAAACCAAGAGCGCGGGCAACTGTTTCGCCGCAAAATCGGGCGCGGCGCAGGGAAAGGGAAAAATCGGCTTGCTTTTTTACTCGTATGATGGTACAATAAACGTATGGAAATCGGAAAGAAAATCTTTAAAATCGTCGGCGCCGTTCTGAGCGTGTTGCTTGCGCTCTTTTTGTTTCTGTACGCTACGCTGGGGATCATCGGCGGCTTTATGTATCGTGAGGCGCGCAAGTACCGCACCTACGCTTTCACGATCCCTGCGCTCAGCCGCGGCTTCACACCGCAAGGCGTGGAGTACATAGGGGACGGGACGTATCTTACCACGGGTTACGACGGTAAGACGGACGAAACGCTTTTATATGTCGCGAAAGGGAAGAAAGCCACGCGCGTCCTTTTGGGAGACGCAGAGGGTGCGCCCCTGCAAGGGCACGGTGGCGGTGTAGCGGCGGCAAAAGATTTCGTATACGTTGCATGCGAAGATTCGTTGTGCATGTTTCGGCTGTCCGACCTTATCCAATCAAACGGCGACAGAGTACGCTCGATCGGTGAACTCAAGCTTCCGTGCAAAGCGTCTTTCTGCTTTTCGGACGGGACGAACCTATATGCGGGGGAGTTTTACCGCAAGGGGAATTTCGAGACGAATCTGACGCACCGCATGACGACTCCCAACGATGACTTTAATCCCGCGATCGTCGCATGTTTCGATTTAAGCGACGACGGCACGGTCGTAAGCGACGGACAGGAGCTGCCCTTCCCGTCGCGCGTGCTTTCGATCACGGGGCTCGTGCAGGGCTTTGCCGTACACGACGGCGTCTGTATGCTTTCCCGTTCCTACGGGTTGGTAAACTCCAAACTCGAATACTACGCCGAGCCCTACGCGGCAGGGGAACTCGAAGTGACGATCGAAGACGATAAGCGGACAGTGCCGTTGTTCGTCTTGGATTCGAGCAATAAGTTCCGCACGCTGACGCTCCCCTCATTTTCCGAGGATTTGGCAATTGCGAACGACCGCGTGGTCGTTATGAACGAAGCGGCTTGCAATAAGTATATCATCGGGAAACTGTTTCTTGCCGACAAAGCCTATTCATACCCGATTTTTTCGCCGAACAAATAACTCTTGCAACCTTTTCGATTTTGCTTGACGCCCGCCGCCTTTTTTGTTATACTGTATAAGCTATCATTCATCGAGCTGTGGAGAAGTACCCAAGTGGCTCAAGGGGCTCCCCTGCTAAGGGAGTAGACCGGATAAAACTGGTGCGCGGGTTCAAATCCCGCCTTCTCCGCCAAAAATTCCGTTACCCGTTAGGGCAACGGAATTTTTATATGATATGAAGGGCGGGATTTGAACTCTAAGAGGGCGCGAGTGTTAAGAAAACAGTACGGTGTACTGTTTTTAGCGAGCGGACGAGCGGCTTTACCGCGAAGTCGGCGGATTGCGTAGC
>JAIEBL010000233.1 GCA_029069015.1 Clostridiales bacterium | reverse complement strand
AATGGAAGACCTCAACAACGAGATTGCCAGCGCTCACAACGCAAGCAACCGCGAGATTAAAGAACTTAATATTTCTTCTTATGCATCGCCCGACGGTACATATGCATTCAACACCAAGCTTGCCGAAGCCCGCGAAAAGTGGGGCGAGGGCGCGTTCCGCGTCGGCATGGGCGCGGAAGCCGTCAAAGAGCTTCTTGCCGCCATCGACCTCAAAGCCGAATACGAAAAAGTAAAAGAAATCGTCAACAAATCGACGGGTCCCAAAAAGGTAAAGGCGATCAAGCGCCTCGACATTCTCGACTCGTTCGTACGCAGCGGCAACAGCCCCACCTGGATGGTGCTCGACGTGCTGCCCGTTTTGCCGCCCGAACTGCGCCCCATGGTGCAACTCGACGGCGGACGCTTTGCAACGAGCGACTTAAACGATCTGTACCGCCGCGTCATCAACCGCAATAACCGCTTAAAGAAGCTGATGGATTTGGCAGCGCCCGACATCATCATCCGCAACGAAAAGCGTATGTTGCAGGAAGCGGTGGACGCACTCATCGACAACGGCCGCAGAGGCAAAGCGATCTCGGGTGCGGGCAACCGTGAACTCAAAAGCCTTTCGGGGCTTCTTCGCGGTAAGCAAGGTCGCTTCCGTCAGAACCTTCTCGGTAAACGCGTAGACTACTCGGGTCGTTCGGTTATCGTCGTAGGTCCGGAACTGAAAATGTATCAGTGCGGCCTTCCCAAAGAAATGGCGCTCGAACTGTTCAAACCGTTCGTCATGCGCGAGCTCGTAAAACTCGGCAAAACGCACAACATCAAGAGTGCAAAGCGTATCGTAGACCGCGCCGACAAAGAAGTTTGGGGCGTGCTCGAAAACGTCATCAAAGAACATCCCGTGCTTCTGAACCGTGCACCTACGCTCCACCGTCTGGGTATCCAAGCGTTTGAGCCCGTGCTCGTAGAGGGCAGAGCCATTAAGCTTCACCCGCTTGCATGCGGCGCATTCAACGCCGACTTTGACGGCGACCAGATGGCAGTACACGTTCCGCTTTCGGTGGAAGCGCAGGTAGAAGCCCGCTTCCTGATGCTGGCGTCCAACAATATTTTGAAGCTTTCGGACGGTCGTCCCGTTTGCTCGCCCACGCAGGATATGGTCATCGGTTGCTACTATTTGACCATCGATAAACCGGGTGCGAAGGGCGAAGGCAAGATTTTCTGTGACGTAGACGAAGCGAAAATGGCGTACTACAACAAAGAAATCGAGCTTCAGAGCAAGATCTGGGTGCGCGTATACAAAGAAATCGACGGCGTGATGGATCACGAGCGTATCGAAACCACCGTGGGACGTCTCATTTTCAACGAAGCGATCCCGCAGGACTTGGGGCTTACGGTGCGCGATCCCAAAGATCGCAAGAGCTTGTTTGCGCCCGAAGTCAACTATAAAGTAGGCAAGAGCCAATTGCAGAAGATCGTTGACGCCACGTTCAAATTGAAGGGCGCGACCGAGACCTGCAAAGTGCTCGACGCCGTCAAAGCGCTCGGCTTTAAGTACTCGACCATCGGTTCGATCACGACGAGCGTCTTCGATATGCACATTCCGCCCGAAAAGAAAGAAATTCTCGCAAAAGCGGAAGAGCGTGTTATCAACATCGAAAACCTCTACAAAATGGGCCACATGACCCAGCGCGAGAAATACGAGCGCGTGGTAGGCGAGTGGAGCGGTGCGAACGACGAAGTGACGAAAGCGCTGCAAAAGACGCTGACCGAATTCAACCCCATCAACATGATGGCGGTATCCGGCGCGCGTGGTAGCATGAAGCAGATCGCACAGCTTTCGGGTATGCGCGGCCTCATGACCAACCCGCAAGGCGAAACGCTGGAAACGCCCGTTCGTTCTTCCTTCCGTGAAGGTCTGAGCGCCCTCGAATACTTCATTTCCAGTCACGGCGGCCGCAAAGGTTTGGCGGATACCGCACTGAAAACCGCCGACTCGGGTTATCTGACCCGCCGTCTCGTAGACGTCGCGCAAGACGTTATCGTCCGCGAAGAAGACTGCTACGAAGGTACGACGCCCAAGGGCATGCGTACTTCGGCGATCATGGAAGGCGATCAGGTCATCGAGAGTCTCGAAGACCGCCTCAACGGCAGATACGCCGCAGAGGACGTGATCAACCCCTATACCAAAGAGATCATCGTGCATTGCAACGAGATCATCACCGAAGACAAGGCGAAGGAAATCGCGGCGGTCACCGATCCCAAGACGGGTAAGAAAGCCATCACCTCGGTCAACATCCGTACCGTCCTTACCTGCAAATCCAAACACGGCGTTTGCGCGAAGTGCTACGGCAAAGATATGTCGGGCTCGACGCAAGTCAAGATCGGCGAAGCGGTGGGTATCATCGCGGCGCAAAGTATCGGCGAACCCGGCACGCAGCTTACCATGCGTACGTTCCATACGGGCGGTGTCGCATCGGCAGACGATATCACGCGTGGTCTTCCCCGCGTAGAAGAGCTGTTTGAAGCGCGCAACCCCAAGGGCGTTGCGGTCATCGCAGAATACGGCGGCAAGGTGCGTATCGAGGAAAAAGACGGCGTACGCAACGTATATCTTAAAAACGACGAGGGTAAAGAGGATAAGTACATGATCCCCTTCACCGCGAAATTAAAGCCGAACATCGTAAAAGGCGCAGTCGTTGCGGCGGGCGATCCGCTGACTGAAGGTCCTATCTACCCGCATGATATCCTGCGCACCAAGGGCCGCAAAGACGTACAGGAATACATTCTGAAAGAAGTGCAGTCCGTGTACCGCAGCCAAGGCGTGCAGATCAACGATAAGCACATCGAAGTCATCGTTCGTCAAATGCTGAAAAAAGTCAAAGTGGAAGACGGCGGCGACACCGAACTTTTGCCCGGCGAACTCATCGACCTCTCGGCGTTCGAAGAAGCCAACGCAAAGGCGCTCGAAAACTACGGCCGTCCCGGTGCGGCAAAGCATACGCTTCTCGGCATCACGAAGGCGGCGCTTGCCACCGATTCCTTCCTCTCGGCGGCGTCCTTCCAGGAAACGGCGCGCGTGTTGACCGAAGCGGCCATCAAGAACAAGGTCGATCCGCTTATCGGCTTGAAGGAAAATGTTATCTTGGGTAAGCTGATCCCCGCAGGTACGGGCATGAGAATGTATAAGGAAATCTATCCCGTAGAGCTTTCGGGCAGCACCACGGAAGAGGATGAACTGCCGCTGAGCGAAGAAGCCTAAGCAAAACATTTAAAACCAAAACATGAAAAAATTCGGCGGGCAGTCATAACAACTGGCTCGCCGAATTTGCAAGGAGGGGTATGCTCCGAAGCGCCCACGACAATATACGACAATATGCGCTCGGCAAAACGGTTGCGGCGGCTGTATCGGGTGGCGCGGATTCCATGGCGCTCTTTCGGTTGCTCCTCGGCTACCACAAAGAAAAAGCGCTGTGTTTAAAGGTGCTGACGGTCGATCACGGTATCCGCGAAAATTCCGCATCCGATGCGGCTTTTGTGGAAAACGTTTGCCGCGAAAACGGCATAGAGTGCCGTGTGAGCCGTTTAAACGTGCCTGAAAGCGCGGCAAAGTCCAAACGGGGAATAGAAGCCGAAGCGCATTTCTTGCGTAAGCAAATCTATAAGGAAGCCTTAGCGAGCGGTTTTTGCGACCTCGTAGCGACGGCGCACCACATGTGCGACAACGTGGAAACGGTGCTGCTGCACCTGTTTCGCGGGTGCGGCATCAAGGGGCTTTCGGGCATGCGCTTATGCGAAAGCTCCATTTTCCGCCCCTTTCTGCACACCGAAAAAGAAGAAATCGACGCGTTTGTGAAAGCGGAAAATATTCCTTTCGTTGTAGACGAAACGAACGCCGACACCTCGTTCGACCGCAATTACGTGCGCCATAAAGTGCTGCCCGTGCTCGCGGCGCGTTTCCCCTCTTGCGAAAAAGCGATCGCGCGCACCGCGCTGATTGCCGGGGAGAGCGTGCAAAAGGGGACGGGGGCAGAGTACCGCGACGGCGTGGCGACGGTGGACGAAAACGCGCTGACGGCGGAAAACATTTTCGAAGCGTTGCGTATTTTGGGCAAAGACAGGGACGTATACAGCGCGGACATTTTGCGCGTGCAAAGCTTGCCCGAATGTAAGCCCTGCGCCAAAGCGACGCTCTCCGGCGGCGTCATTGCCGCGCGGGAATACGGCAAAATCGCTTTTTACCGTAGCGACCCTGCGCCCGCATTTGCGCCCGTTTCCTTCAAAAGCAGCGTATCGGCAGGGAGCGTGCAGTGCGGTGATGCCTTCGTTTCGATACGACCCGCAGAGAAACGCGGAAACGAAAAAGGCGCGCTGTATTTCGATATGGATAAAGTGCCGCTCTCTTCCGAGTGGCGAACAAGGCGTGACGGCGATCGCTTCACGCCCTTCGGCGGCGGCGAGAAAAAACTCAAAGAATACCTGATCGATAAAAAGATACCTTTGCGCGAGCGGGACGGCTTGCTTCTTCTCTGCGACGGAAATCAGGTGCTCGTGATCGCGGGCGTGGAAATTGCCGACACGGTGCGTATCGACGGTAGTACGACAAACATAGTTTGCGTAAAGGCGGTGGAGAGGTGAAAAATGCGCACGGTTGACGATCTACAAGTGAACGGGCTGACGTTCGTGCAAGACACCTCGCTTTTCCGCTTCGGCACGGACGCCGTCGCGCTTGCCAACTTTGCCATAGGCGCAAAGGGAAAGAACGTATGCGATCTGTGCGCGGGGAGCGGCATCGTGGGCGTGTTGCTTGCGGGCAAGTACGGCTGCCGCGTCACGGCGGTGGAAATCCAGGAAGAATGCTGCGCGCTCATCGAAGAAAACGCCGCGCGCAACGGCTTACCTATTACGGCTGTACATATGCGCCTACAAGAATTCGAGGGGCATTTCGACGCTGTGACCTGCAATCCGCCCTACCGTAAGACGGGAAGCGGCTTTCCCCGAGCGAGCAAAGCGGAAAAAATCGCCTGTACCGAAGAATGCGTCACGTTCGGCGAAGTGGCGGATTGCGCGGCGCGGCTTCTGTCCGACGGCGGAAAGTTCTATTTGGTGCAGCATATCGAGCGGCTGTGCGAGGTCATCGCGACCTGCAAAGAGCGGCGGCTCGAACCCAAGGTTTTGCAGATCTTGCGCCCCAACAAGGGCAAAAAGCCGCATCTCTTTCTTTTGGAGTGTTTGAAGGGCGGCAAAGAGGGTGTGACGGTTTTGCCCGAAAAGGACGTGGAATAATGTTGTATTTGGTATGCACGCCGATAGGGAACATGAAGGATATGACCTATCGCGCGGTGGAAGTTTTAAAAGAAGTCTCGCTCATCTTAGCGGAAGATACCCGCCATACGCTGCCGCTTCTTACTGCGTACGGCATAAGTAAGCCCATGCTTTCGTATCAGAAGTTCAACGAGCGGGCGCGGTGCGACGAAGTGATCGCAAGGCTTCAATCGGGCGAGGATATCGCGCTTGTGACGGACGCGGGCACGCCGCTCATATCCGACCCCGGCGCGGTCTTGCTCGAACGCGTGATCGAAGAAAATTTGCCGTATACGCTGGTCGGGAGCAGCTGCGCGTTCGTTTCGGCGGCGGTGCTTTCGGGCTTCTCTTTGCGCACGTTCGCGTTCGGCGGCTTTCTGCCCGAAAAGGCGGGTGCACGCGAAAAGTATCTGAAAGGCTTTTCGAGCTATGCGGGCGCGGTCGCGTTCTATCTTTCGCCCCATTCTTTTGCGGGCGAGCTTGAAAGCCTGTACGCCGCGTTCGGTGCGCGCCGCGCCGTGCTCGTGCGGGAAATCAGCAAAAAGTTCGAAGAGTGCGTGCGGTTTACCTTGGGCGAGAAACCCGACTTTACCGAAAAGGGCGAGTACGTGCTCGTCATCGAAGGGAAGGAAGAGGAGAACGAAAAGAACGCGCTCTCTGTCGAGGAGCATATCAAAGCGTATATGGCGGAAGGTATGCAGAAGAAAGACGCGGTAAAGCGCGTCGCCGCCGATCGGGGCATCGCCAAGAGCGAAATTTACCGCATTGCGCTCACGATCGAAGAAGAATAGAAAAGACAGTATAAAAAACAGAAAAAAGGCAAAAATCCTTCCACAGCCTAACGTGGGAGGATTTTTGTTTTGATCACCTGTTATATAGGAAACGTACGCGATAAACGCCGCCTGTTTCTGACGCCGCGCGCCGAGGCGATCGTTGCTGATAACTGCGACGTGCTTGCCGACTTTCGTTTGGGCGGCAAAGTCTGCTTTCTCTTGGGTGACATTCCGTACGGCGATATGCGCATAGGGGAGTACCTTTCGTATGCGCGGGCACTCCAAACGCGTCTGCCGCTCTCCGCCGCCAAAGCAAAGGAACTCCTTCACGGCGCGGGGGTTCGTATTTCGCCGCGGCGCAAAATGGCGTCGCTCTCCCGCATTGCCTTTCGCGCGGTGATTTTGGCGGCAAAGATTGACACTGCGGTGCGCGAGGTCTGGCTCGACTTTGACGGCGTCCCGTATTCGCTGCATGCAAAACGGGAAGCGCGGCGCATCTTAAAACGGCTCTCGCGCCGCTACGAAAACGTTCATGCCGCTTTTTCGGACTACCGTTTCCTTTTCCGCGGCTCTGCGCACGTTACGGTGGCGTCGGGCGGGATACACGCGGGCGCGGTGCGTTCGTACTCGCGTAAGATAGGTACGAGTGCGCTTAAAAAGGTTGCCGACCGCTACGGTATGCCGCGCACCATGCTGAAACGGAGTAAAGCTATCCTGTGCGATAACTGAATTCAGAATTGTCCTCTTCGTCATTGCGAGCGTAGCGAAGCAATACAGAAAAAGCGGGGTAAGGGTCTGGATTGCTTCGGCATAAATGCCTCGCAATGACGAGCGGGTGGAATATGCTTTGTTCACTACGCTCGAAATGAGAACAGCGCATTTGCACACATGCGCAAGTATTATATTCCGAGGAAAGCGCCGAAAGGCGCGCCGAGGAATCCAGGCGTAGCCGTAGTAGACTATAAAACGAAAGCCGTTGGGTTATTCCACGGCTTGTATTCTTTTCGTTGATTATACTATAACCGACACTCATGCAAGGGAACGAGAAAAGACTACGCTCGCTCTGCTCGCTGGATCCCTCGTCTCTCCGCTACGCTCCGTTTCCATACTCCGCTACGCTCCGTTTCCATACTCCGCTTCGCTCCGTGGCGTTCGCGCTGTGCGCTCGGCTGAGCGGGATGACGGAAGAGTGATAGGCTGTTCGCGCCTTGTAGAATCAACGGCTATGCCTTTTTATTAATCAATAGTCTGCCAAACCCAACAGATAGTCGGCGGAAATATCGAACAGCTTGCATAACGCATACAATTGGGAATAACTGCATTCGAAAACGCCTTTTTCAAAACGTTGATAAACAGGTTGAGCCACGCCTATTGCTTGTGCAACGTCTCGTTGCGTCATTTTCAGTTGCTCCCGTCTATCTTTCAGTTTAGCGCCGACTTCACATTTCAAATTATTTTGTTTATCAATAGAAACCATTTGACACGATTATACATATTGTGTATAATCGTATGGAAAATGATACATAAAGTGTATCAAAGAAAGAGTTGCACTCTTACCATTGTCACTCTAAGCGCCGCATCGTCCTGCTGCCATCTCAAGCGGAGTAGCTACCACCCTGTTGTCACCTCGACCGAAGCGAAGCGGAGTGGAGAGGTCTCTTTTCAGAGATTTCTCGACTAGGTCATTGTCATTGCGAGGAGCGAAGCGACGAAGCAATCCAGGAAAGAAAGCAACAAAAAGCCTGATTGCTTCGGCAAAAGCCTCGCAATGACAGCCCCCTTGTCACCCCGAGCACGTTTTGCATTAAGCAAACGGTACAGTGTACTGTTTGTAGCAAAACGCGAGGGGTCTCTTGATGAGATTTCTCCGCTTCGTTCGCTGCGCTCACTTCGGTCGAAATGACAGAAAGGGGAAGTCGGTTTTATGTGCTAATCGGTTATATTTTCGCGCGCAAACAACGGAGAATTAAAGAAGTCTTGCAAAGTGATGTCCAGTCCTTCGCAGATGCCGTAAATCGTTGAAAGTTTAGCGGTGGTGCTTCTCGTCATTGTGACAATGGTAGGACGAGGAACGCCGCTTAGGTTTGCCAACGCATTGACGGTAATTTGTCGTTCTTTGACGAATTGAATAATTCTCGCATAAACCGCATCTACTAGTCTCATAAAATGTCTCCTTTATTGATTATTGGTGCACCAACATCGTTAGTATATGAAAACAGCAAAAATATTGCCGTTGGCGCGCCAACAGTTGGTTGACCAACAGGTTGGAGTGTGATATAATAGGTGGGAGCTGCGTAATGCTTTTATGTGATACGGATTGTTTTACGGAGTATAGATTTCAAAAGTTGCCTGAGGTTTAGCGAATGTTGGACGTTTACCGCGTTTCATTTATAGGGCACAGAGAGGTCGACGATTCTTTCTTTGTAGAAGATCAGCTATATTCCGTTGTCAAAGAATTGATATTGACAAAGGAGTACGTTGAGTTTTACGTCGGGCGTAACGGCGAATTCGATATTCTCGTTGCGTCCGTGATCAGGCGGGTAAGGCGACGCATGGGTGAGGAGAACAGCTCGTTGATCCTTGTCATACCGTACGCGATGGCGGATATAGAATACTATGAGGACTATTACGATGAGGTGCGATATCCGAGAGAGCTTTATTCCGTGCATTATAAATCTGCCATAACAAAACGCAACGAATGGCTCGTGGAAAATTCCGATATGCTTGTGGCCTATGTTGTGCGCAATTACGGCGGCGCGGCGCATTGCTTGCATAAAGCGATAGAGTACGGAATAGAAATAAAGCGGGTAGACAGAGCAAGCGTAGAGCAGGATTAAACAGTCATTATTATGGTATCGAGGCGCACCGTTATAGTGTTCCGTGAGCAACGCAAAATTTGGCACGAAGATACTCCGAAGTAATTCCGAGAGAACAGTAAGGGCCGTTTGCGTCTTAGGCCACGTCACAAATTTTATATGGTGCAGACCTGATATAGTAACGTAACGGAATTTCCGTTGCGTTACTTTTTATTTTATCCGTTGCATCCGAATTGCCATTGCAAAATAGAACCGATAGACGGTATTTTGGCAACAGCGGAATGCGCAATAGAAAAATTCGAAGATTATATTTTTGATGCTATTCGTAATCGTGGTAAAAAAGCGTTGTTTGAAAGTTGGGGATATGGTATAATGGACTCACAGTGGTTGCAACGGGAGTTTGAGCGGCAGGCAAAAGAAAAATACGAAAGCGGTGATTTTACGTTAGGTAAATTGGATATGTATGGGCAACGCATCAATATTGAGATAGAATTACCGAGAAAAGACGAAATAGGCACAGTCAAATTTATTTCGGGCTGGATGGTATACCCGAACGGAAGGATACAGTTGGCGACACCAATGGGAGGATTATTATGAAAGAGTACGATTTTGTGGAAGTAATCGCAGAAAAAGAAAAATATGCGCGTGAGGGCGTACACAAAGGCATGCAGGGCACAATTTTGGATCCACGTAACATCGACGGACATTGGCTTGTTTATTTTGCCGATCCCGTAACGGGAGCGGACACGATAGGTATTCCGATTAAAGAAGAAGATTTGAAGTTGATATACTCTCCAAAAACATAATTAGGTCACCTTTGCTCTGTCGAAGCAGAATAAATCATATATACATTAAAACGGCGAAAAAGCTATCGAAGATCCGATGGCTTTTTATTTATCCGAACACCGTAATAAAAAAGCGTTCATACCATGGTAGTGATATGAATGCTATACTTTCTTCGATGCTTCTTGCCTTTGCGGCGAGTGCCGACGCGTTGGCGTGTGGGTTTGCGGCGGGGGCGGGAAGAATAAAAGTACCTATGAAAGCAGCGGCTGCGGCGGCGGGAGTAAGCGCGGCGATTCTTTTGTTCGGCTATCTTGCAAGTGATTCGCTTTCGCAGCTTTTGCCGCCCCGCGTGTTTCAGATTGCGTCCTTTATCGTTCTGGCGGGCATGGGGCTTATGAAGCTTGCCTCTTCCGGCTCGGAAAACGGCAGCGGCGGCAGAGCACGGCGGCTGACGGTGCGGGAGGGGCTGGTGCTCGGCGCGACGCTTTCCGCCGACGGTCTCGCAGCGGGCTTGGGGGGCTATGCCGGCGTTTTTCCCGCGCTTCTTTCCTGCCTGCTTTGCTTCTTGTTTTCGGCGGCGGCGCTGTACGGCGGGGCAAAGAGCGGTATGTACGTAAAGAGCGACCGACTAGGGAACGTCATGGCAGGCGTCACGCTTGCGGCGCTCGCGGCGTTCAAACTCTTGCCCTGAAAGACTTTACAAAAACAGGCAAAGGTACTATAATAGAACACGGGCGAATCTGCACGTGTTTTTGCCGTGCGGCGCTCTCTGATTTAAAACGAACAAGGGAGAGAGAAAGAATGTCGGAAATCATGGATTCCATTCGGGCGCGTGCGGCGAAACTCAATAAGCACATCGTGTTGCCCGAAGGCAATGACGAGCGCACGATCCGTGCGGCGGCGCGTATCACCGAAATGAAGATGGCGCGCATCACGGTACTGGGGAATGAAGCGGAAATGAAAAAGCTGTGTCCGGACGTTAAATTCGGCGGCTTTGATATCATCGACCCCAAGACGAGCAAAAAGACCGCAGAGTATGCAAAGCTTCTGTACGAACTGAGAAAGGCAAAGGGCATGACGGAAGAGGACGCGCAGAAAATCGTGCTCGACCCGCTCTACTACGGTACGCTCATGCTCAAAGCGGACGACGCCGACGGCATGGTTGCGGGCGCGATCAACAGCACGGGTGCCGTGCTTCGTCCCGCGCTTCAGATCATTAAAACCGCGCCGGGCATCGGTAGCGCATCGAGCTGCTTTATCATTGCGCTTCCCAAAGAGAATCCCGCGCACGACCTCTACGGCGAGAACGGCGTGCTCGTGTACGGCGATTGCGGCGTTATTCCCAATCCCACCGAAGACCAAATGGTGGATATTGCCGCCAGCACCGCCAAGACGGCGCGCGACGTTTGTGGGTTCAAAGAGCCGCGCCTTGCGCTTCTTAGCTTCTCTACGAAGGGTAGCGCCAAAGATCCGCTCGTGGATAAGGTGACGGGCGCACTTCAAAAGATCAAAGAAAAGTATCCCGACATGATCGTGGACGGCGAGCTGCAAGCCGACGCCGCGCTCGTGCCGCGGGTGGCAAAGACCAAAGTCAAGGGTGAGAGCCGCGTGGCGGGTAAGGCAAACGTGCTTATTTTCCCCGACCTCAACGCGGGCAATATCGCCTACAAGCTCAGCCAGTACTTAGGCGGCGCGGAAGCCATCGGGCCGTTGATCCAGGGCCTTGCAAAGCCCGTCAACGACCTCAGCCGCGGTTGCAACGTGGAAGACATCGTATCGGTCGTAGCGGTCGTTGCGCTCAACAGCCAGAATTAAACTATCGGAAAGCTAAGAAAACGAGGGAAAGTCAGAAATGAAAATACTTGTAATCAACGCAGGAAGCAGTTCGCTGAAATACCAACTCATCGACATGGAGACCGAGCAGGTCGCGGCAAAGGGGCTTTGCGAGCGTATCGGTATCGACGGCAGCAAGCTCACGCACAAACTGCCCGGGCACGACGACGTGGTTATCGAGTCGCCCATGCCCGACCACAACGAGGCGATCCGCCTTGTGCTCGAAGCGCTCGCGGACAAAAAGCACGGCGCGGTAAAGAGCATGAACGAAATCGGCGCGGTAGGACACCGCGTGGTCCACAGCGGCGAGGACTTTACCGAATCGGTGCTTCTGACCGACGAAGTGCTCCAAATCTGCAAACGCAACACCGACCTTGCGCCCTTGCACCAACCCGCCAACGTAATGGGTATCGAAGCGTGCAAAGCGGTCATGCCCAAAGTGCCGCAGGTGCTCGTGTTCGATACGGCGTTCCATTCCACCATGCCCAAGTACGCGTATATGTACGGTCTGCCGTACGAGTACTACGAAAAGTATAAAGTCCGCCGTTACGGCTTCCACGGCACGAGCCACAAGTTCGTTTCGGGCGAAGCGGCGCGCTTTCTGAAAAAGGACATCAAGTCGCTTAAAATCGTGACCTGCCACCTCGGCAACGGTTCGTCGATTTCGGCGGTAGACGGCGGCAAGTGTATCGATACGAGCATGGGCTTTACGCCGCTCGAAGGCGTTCCCATGGGCACGCGGTGCGGCGACATCGATCCTTCGGTCGTAGAATATCTGATGAACAAAACGGGCATGGACGTGCACGCAACGCTGAACACGCTCAACAAAAAATCGGGCATGCTGGGGCTTAGCGGCATTTCCAGCGACTTCCGCGACCTTTGCGCCGCAGAGGAAAAGGGCGACGAGCGTGCGAAGCTTGCGCTCGACGTATTCGGCTACACCGTCAAGCGTTTCGTGGGTGCGTACGCCGCGGCGATGAACGGCTTGGATGTGCTCGTATTTACCGCGGGCGTGGGCGAGAACACCGAGTCGGTGCGCTCTCGCGTAGCGGGCAACATGGAAATCTTAGGCATTAAACTCGACGAGAGCAAGAACCGCAACGGGCAGCGCGGCATTATCCGCGAGATCTCCACGCCCGATTCGCGCGTTCGCGTGCTGATCGTGCCCACCAACGAGGAACTCGTCATTGCGCGTGAAACCAAAGAGATCGTCGAAAAGAAGAAATAACGTATAGAACCGACAAGCGGGCGCACCTGTTTAGTGGCGGGTGCGCTCGCTTTCGTGTGTGTCATATTCCTACACAAAATCGCACATACTGAAAGAGAACCGTTGTGCCGAAAATCGGGCATTTACGGAAAAGTGTAAACGTATGAAAAGCATAAAGAACTGCGGCATATTGCTACCCGTATCGGCGCTTCCCTCGCCGTACGGGATCGGGGACTTAGGCGACGCGGCGATTCGCTTCGTCGATTTTTTGGTGCAAGCGGGGCAGAGCTATTGGCAGATATTGCCCATAGGACCGACTTCGTACGGCGATTCGCCCTATCAGTCCAACTCGGCATATGCGGGGAATCCGTATTTCGTTTCGCTCGATGCGCTACGTGCGCAGGGGCTTTTGACCGAAGAGGAATGCGCGGAATATGCCGCTGCGGTAGACAAAACGGACGGCATAAACTACGCGCAATTGTTTCGCATGCGCGAGCCGATTTTGCGCTTGGCCTACAAGCGGTTTAAAGGCAACGCAAGCTACGACGCGTTCGTGCAGGATACGCCTTGGCTCTACGAATACGCCCTTTACTGCGCCTTAAAAAAGAAGTTCGATCTTTTGCCCTGGAACGAGTGGGACGAAGCATACCGTGATCCCCATTCTCCCGCGGTAGAGCGGTTTGCGCAGGAAAACGAGGACGAGCTCGGCTACACCTACTTTGTACAGTACATGTTCTTTAAGGGCTGGCGCGCTTTGAAGACATATGCAAACGTCAAGGGCATCAAGATCATCGGCGATACGCCCATTTACGTAGCCTACGAC
>JAIEBL010000232.1 GCA_029069015.1 Clostridiales bacterium | reverse complement strand
GTTCCTGATCGGTCAAGCTCAATTCATACTCAGCAACCATTCCGGATTTATAGTTTTCCACACTATGAAAACTGTGTTTTGAAAGAGCAAGCTTCAGCGCCCTTAAAATATTTGTTTTGCCACTGCCGTTTTTCCCTATAAACGTAATAAAATGACTTCCGCCATTTAAATCTATTTCTATGGGATTTTCTATCGATTTATAATTGTTTATTTTAACCTTAGTTAGCTCCATAAAATTATCCTCGTATGTGTTTTTATTATTTTACCATAAACCGCATTTTTTCGCAATATATGGTTTACCAAAAAATTTTTTAAACTTTTTTATGAAATTGGGGGTGAAAATCAGTATGTAATAGTGGAGGAAGAAACACAAACAAGTTAAAGTGCGTGAATGCGCTAAAAGATGCCGGTAAGAAGATAGGGAGTTGCCGATGTTTTGTTTCGCCTCTTTCAAGAAAAACAACTAGGAGGAAAATATGATAGACAGCACATAAAATAGCATATAAAACTGTGGCACAAAAAGTTATTTTTGTAGGCAGGATAAGGAAAGTGCGGCAATCTCTTAGATTGGGCACTTTCGAGACGCCGAGCGACGCAACAATCGGGAAACCCGATTTTGTGAGGCGTGCGCTTCCCTACCGCAAAAGTTTTCGTTATTCGCAAATTATTTTTGAAAAACGCTTGACATTTTCGTGGAAATGAATATAATCGTATTAACACGCTAATTCCAAGGAGGTGTTAGGAAAATGACAAACGAAGAATTGATTGCCAAAGTCGATTCCGGACAGGAATTGACGGTAACGGAAATCAAGCGGTACCGGCGGCTGGTTGAGCCACAAAAGCATCTTTACGGTAAGTACGGAACACTTGCCAAGATGTTCTTAGAAGAGCACGCTGTGGGTAAATATTGGGCGTTGGTTGCAAACGGCACCCTGCCCGACTATTTGCACGGTATAGACAGACAAGCTAACGCATTGTATGACACAATGTCGGCGAAGCTATCGCAGACCGAGCAGTACCGCCGAACAGGCGATTACATAACCGACGTGCGCAGAATAGCCACCATGCAAAAGGCTATCGAAGATGAGATTCTGACCGAACTCGTCTACGTGGCGTAAGGGGGCAATTATGGAAAAAAGAGAAGCCACGCCCCGTCGCATTGCACGACGAAAGTATGAAGAAGAACACAAGGAAGAACGCAAAGCGGCACACGCCGTTTGGGGAACTTCCATGAATCGGGCGGATTTCGAAGAACTGAACAAGTTCTTGCTTGAAAACGGAATTCCGAAGATTCAGCTTATTTATGCCGGTTGGGCGGCATTAAAAGAACAATACACCCAACGCAAACCACAATAACTATTCGTCTGATTGGGTATGCGGACAAGCGTTATGATGGGACACGTCTTTCGCTACCGCACCTATGAACACGAAAATACTTTAAAAGGAGGACGAAGCTATAAATGATGAGAGGACATAGTAATCATATGGCGAGAGCACATCTCGACCGTTCGACAAAGAGGACATAGTATGTCGTAGCATTAAAACAAGGAGATTTGACCGAACAAGAAATTGATGCAATTATTCAGACAATAAGAACGATGCCCGAAGAGCAAGGCGAACTTGCAAGAACGATATTCAAGGCAGCAGCCGATTCCCTATCGCTCGACAAAGTAGCTAACCTCACCGGGCACAATGCAACTACTTTACAAAACAAACAACAATCGCAAAACGGGCTGATATTGAGATTTACCGAACAGGAGGTTTCAAAAATGCCCAAAAAATTCAAACAAGAATATAGAGTTCAAGGCTGCACAGCGCACATCAGAAAGCGCCAGAGCGGCAAGAACACATTCACGTATCAGGTTCGTTACCGCAGAAACGGCTACAACATAAACGCCTCGGGAAGAACCATTGAGGAAGCCAAAGAAAAGTTTCTTGCGAAATTGAACGAAGTAGACAGAAACGGCGGTCCCACGAAAACAAACGGTATCCCCAATGTATTCGGAGACTTCGCAGACTATTACTTTGAGAAATTTTACAGGCGCAGAGTTTCGGAGGCAACGTACAAGAATACGCTCAACCGCTACAATAACCACATTAAACCGATATTCGGCGATAAGAAACTCAAATCGGTTAATGCGCTAATGTGCCAAGAAGTAATAGACAAGCTGACCGAGCAAGAAAAATGTAAAACTGCCGACGAGGTTTACTGCATACTGAACACCATATTTCGGATGGCAATCAAGCACAGCGTGCTTACCGCAAATCCCATAGATATTGTGTTCCACAAAAAGCACGCTACCGAACACGGCGCAGCTCTCACCAAAGACGAGGAAAAATTTCTTCTGGCGGCGACAAGCGGCACTCCCTACCAACTTATGTTTGCCATAGCCTTATACACGGGACTACGCCCTAACGAGTATTACAGCGCAAAAATGGACGGAGAATTCATCACCGCAATCAACAGCAAGCGCAAGAACGGCAAGGTGGAATATAAAAAGATTCCCATAACGCCAATGCTTGCGCCTTACGTGGAAAACGTAACAGAGCTGAAATTCCATGTGGCAAACAGAATACGCGAGAAGTTTCACAGCATATTCCCCAACAAACGATTATACGATTTGCGCACCACGTTCTATACGAGATGTTGCGAGTGTGGCGTAGCCGATGTTGCAAGAGATGAGTTTGTAGGGCACTCGCATGGAGCGCTGGGAGATGCGTACACCGACTTATCCGACGAGTTTCTGCTGAAAGAAGGGCAAAAATTGAGTTATTAAGGCTATCCTGACCCAATTTCTGGCCCAAAATGAAGAATAAAACCTATTTTTGACCGAAATTATTGTACAAAATAGCATAAAAAATGCACGTTTTTGGGCAAAAGCACTCAAAAACGTGCAAATTTTGGTCGAGGTGACGGGACTTGAACCCACGGCCTCTTGGTCCCGAACCAAGCGCGCTACCAAACTGCGCTACACCTCGTTAGCGTTTATATTATATAGAAAGATTCAGGCATTGTCAAGAAAAAACGGCCACTATTCAAAAGTCGCCGAAAAAGGAAAAAAGCAAAATTACCTAAAACAATTTGACAACCGTCCGCCGCTATGATACAATAAGTATACATTTTAAGAGGGCAATTAACTCAGCGGGAGAGTGCTACCTTCACATGGTAGAAGTCACAGGTTCGAACCCTGTATTGCCCACCAAAGCAAAACCTTATACGAACCTTTGGGTTGCATAAGGTTTTAATTTTTATAAGGTGTTTGGGAATGAAATATATCGAAACGATAACAAATACGGACCGTTTTTGTTTACATGATAGCACAGTATCAAAAATGGAGTTTATTGACCATAATCTGGAATTAACTTTCTCCGAAGGATTTTGGGAGACCAATGAAGTCGGAAAACTTATTCGACAACGCAAACATTGCAAAATGATTATTAAATTTCTTATAACGGAAGATGAAGAACTGAATCTTTTTATCTTTAAGGAAACCGCAAAAAGAAGAAAAGAAATTGACTTTGCTGCATTTTCCGATTTGATTCATAAAAACGGATTTAGAATATACCGGGAATTCCGATGCGGTTTTTCACAACAATTGATTTTGGAAGGAAACACAGACAAAGGGAATTATTCAATTATGACGCAAGAAGTCGATGAAATAATATACCAATGCGAAGATGGCGACTAATTGAAATATTCGTTTTAGGATACGGCCGCTCAACCAAAAATAAATATTGCGTTTTAGGTCTTATTATTTTACCAATTGGGAGAAGGGCTTATGTGGATTGATTTAGAGCGAAATTTCCAATATTATAACTCCGAAGAATCAATGCCGTGCAATTGCGAAATTTGCAAGAATTATTACGACAAAGTAAAAGACAAATATCCGGAAGTAGCTGCTTATTTGGCTTCTTTAAACGTTGATATCCTCCGACCGTTTGAGCTTATCTGGTTTGACAATGACAAAAAGAATCAAATAGAATATATCGGCTGTCAATATATTGTTTTCGGAAAATGCGATAAACCCTTTAAAAAGAAAATCGGAAGTATTATGTTTGAACGAAACGTGAATCACCATCCCTCCACGAACCATTTACCGGGGAATCATTTTGTTTTGGATTTCGGGAAAATAGTTTTGGAATACAAATAGGATTCGTTTTCGGGTACTATTACTCCCCCATATCAAATACCGATGGTACTTTTCCATCGGTATTTTTTATACTTGAAAATTATCATATTATCTGTTATACTATATAAAACCAATCAAGGAGCATTGCATTATGATCGAATCGAGATGCGGGTTGTTGTGCAACACATGCGCTTACCGTGAACAAACGGGATGCAAAGGATGCGCGCAAATGGACAAACCCTTTTGGGCGGACAGTTGCCCCGTTAAATCGTGTTGCGAAACGAAAGCACACGAACATTGCGGGAGTTGCGATAACTTCGCTTGCGAACTGTTGCATCAATTTGCTTTTGACCCCGAGCAGGGCGACAACGGCAAACGCATAGAACAATGCAAAATCTGGAAGAACGCAAAATAGAAAACGAACATGAACATTACGATCGAACTTATTCCAGAAACTGAGATTTATGAAGTTTGCGAGACAGTGGCGCGCGCGTGCAAGCAATCGACGTTCGCCGAATTTTATCCGCCTCTACCGCAGTACTTTTCCATTGCACCCGAGGAAATCAAGCAGAAAGCCGAAAGCGGGCATTTTTACGTCGTGAAAGACAGTGGCAAAATTATCGGGTGCGGTGGTATCGGTGCGTATTGGGACAGTCTGACGGAAGGCTGGATCAACACGATTTTCGTCGACCCCGCCTATCAGCGGCAAGGCATCGGCAGAAAGCTTATCAAATTTTTGGAGCGGGATGAATATGCAAAACGGGCACGACGCATCGAGATACACTCTTCCGTTTCGGCCATCCCTTTCTACCGCAAACTGGGCTACGAACACAAGGACGGACAGCTTTGCTATCACGACGGCATGTTCGACTTGGAAAAAATTCTTAGAACGATTGAGGTGAAAACAAATGGCGACGACGGTTGATTTTATAGAATTCGTGTGCGAACAGATCCGCAGTGGGTTTGCCGTGCGGTATAAGAAAATGTTCGGCGACTATATGGTATACGTAAACGACAAGCCGATCCTGCTCGTGTGCGATAATTGCGTTTTCGTTAAGAAACTGCCCGAGCTGGAAAGCGTGCTCGGCGACGCAGAAACGGGTTTACCGTACGAGGGCACGAAAGAGCATTATATACTCGATATAGAAAACGCCGCTCTCGTAGACGCCGTTATTCCGCTTTTAGAGCGCATTACGCCCTTACCGAAGAAGAAGCGCTAGCCTATCAAAGCAAGCGCAGTATAGGCAACTTTTGCTCTGCAAACGCGCAAAAACATTTGCAATTATTTTGCAAATGCGCTATACTGAATACAAGTGAGTGGCACTGTATATACGTGCGTAAGTCCGACTGAAAATCGGGTTTACGCACTATTTTTTTAAAGGAGTTTTTATGGAACAAGTCAAACAGAACAAGATGGCGAACGCGCCGATGCACAAGCTTCTTTGGAAAATGGGGCTGCCGATGATCGTCTCGATGATCCTGCAATCGGTGTATAACATCGTGGATACGGCGTTCGTTATCAACATGGGAACAGAAGGCACGACAGGCAATCTTGCTCTGACATATGCCTTCCCCATTCAGCTTCTGATCATCGCCGTAGGCGTGGGAACGGGCGTGGGTATCAACGCGCTTCTGTCCAAAAAACTGGGCGAGAAGGACGACGAGGGCGTACGGAAAACCGCGGGCAACGGTATCTTTTTTGGGCTTTGCATTTACGCCGTATTCTTGCTTTTCGGGCTGTTCGGTTGCAATCGGTTTATCGCCATGCAGGCGGGCGGCAACGAAAGCGCCGTTAAAATGGGCACGAGCTATCTGAAAATCTGTTGTTGCTTTTCGTTCGGCGCAATCGGGTTCACCGTGTACGAACGGTTTTTGCAGAGCACGGGCAAAACGCTGTACTCCACCGTCTCGCAAATATCGGGCGCGGTCACGAATATCGTGCTTGACTACGTATTCATTTATCCCTGTAAAATGGGCATCGACGGCGCGGCGTGGGCAACGGTCATCGGGCAAATCGTGTCGCTCATCGTGGCAATGCTCTTTCACTACATCGCCAACAAGGAAGTGAAAAACAGCGTAAAGGTGATAAAACCGAGCGGCAAAATCATTTTGGCGATTTACAAAATCGGCATATCGGCGGCGCTCATGCAAGGGCTTCTGTCGGTGATGATGCTGGGCATGACGAAAATACTCGGCACGGTAACCTCACAAGAAACAGCCGTCCTACTGCAAGGCAGCTTCGGCATTTACTACAAGATCATGCAGTTCGCGCTGTTTGCCGCGTTCGGCGTATCCAACACGATCATCTCCGTTCTGTCATTTAACTACGGACTGCAAAACAAGCAACGCGTCAAAGACTGCATAAAGTACGGCATAACGGTTTCCGTGGCGGTCGCTGTGCTTATTACCGTTTTGTTCGAGTGCCTTGCTTCTGTGCTTTCCAAACTCTTCGGTATGGCGAGCGGTGCAGGCGGCGACGCGATCCAAACGGTGGTTGCAAAAGCCATTCGTATCGCAAGCATCGGCTACGTTTTTATGGCGTTTACCGTAGCGGTGCAAGGCGTGTTACAAGCGTTCCGCTACGCGCTTTTCCCGCTTTTGCTGTCCTTTCTGCGGCTGTGCCTTCTCGTGCTGCCCGTCGCCTATGCATTTACGCTTTCCGCGCGCGTCGTAAGCATCGTTTGGTGGACGTTCCCGATCGTTGAAACGGTCACGGCAATCGTCGCTGCCCTACTCTTAAAATATGCCTATGACAAAAAAGTCCGCCCGATGGAAGACCCGTTAAGCGAACCGATTGTATAAATTCACGCAAACGACCAATACTTACAACGAAAAATTTTTTGCTCAAAGGATTGGGAAAGGACAAAAATATGCAACGGACACCGACGCATATAGGCATTATCCCCGACGGCAACAGGCGTTGGGCAGTACAACACGCGCTAAACAAGGAAGCCGGATACGAACACGGTTTGCCGGTAGGGCTTCGGCTACTGCGCGCCGCAAAAGAGCGTGGCGTACAAGAACTGACCTACTACGGCTTTACGGTCGATAACTGCAAACGCCCAAAAGAACAGGTGCAAGCCTTTACTGCCGCTTGCACCGATGCCGTTAAAATGGCGGAAAACGAAGACGTCTCTTTGTATGTTTGCGGCAACGCGAAATCCGACTGCTTCCCGCCCGCACTCCTTCCCTACACCGAGCGCAAAGCCGACGAAGGCAAAATGCACGTCAATTTTCTGGTCAACTACGGCTGGGAATGGGATATGAAAAGCGGATGGAAATCAAAGGATATTCCGCGCGTCGATCTCGTGATCCGTTGGGGCGGCATGCGCCGCTTGTCGGGGTTCCTGCCCCTGCAATCGGTCTACGCGGACTTCTATATCGTCGACGCTCTTTGGCCCGACTTTGAAGAGAAGCAGTTCTACGACGCTTTGGATTGGTACAGCCGCCAGGATATCACCTTAGGGGGCTGAACGAATGTACCTCTTTCAAAACGAAAGGCACGCCTTTTACGGTGTGCCTTTTTCGGAAAGCTCCGACCAAATCAGACGGGTCCTTTCGGGGCTTATGAGCATCACTTGATCGTAGATCGGAGAGTAGGCGATCAGTATTTCTTTGTCTGCGTATTGGTTAAAGACGCTTCGGCACGGCGCAATTTTTCTTTCTTCGAGACTGCTCTTTACGTAGTCTGTTCCCGCATAAGAAAAGCTCACCTCAATGGCGGTGGCGCGTACCGAGCCATAGCGCATGAATTCTTTACCTTCACGCACATTTTGCGCTTTGGCTCTCAATATCACGGCATCAATCAACCATTTCTTTACTTTCCGTTTGCCCCGATTGAAATTAAAAAAGAAAAAAGAGGTTGCCGCAAACAGCACCGCCCCGAGCAGCAATAGGTCGAGATGCCCTTCATTGACGGAATGAAAAATAAAGTCCAAAACACCGAACAAAAGAGGCAATCCCGTCAATAGCCACACAAAAGCATAAAGCGCAGTATACGCTTTGGAAATGTTGATTTTGCCGTGTCTTAACGTGGCTTCGATATCCTCTACGCCGAGCGGCGTGTTGCTGTATACTTGCATATATGCCCGCCTTCCTTTTCCTACTTATATCTTACTATGCTCTGCTACCGTTGTCAAGATTGTCTCCATTCGTTTTTTACGAGAATCTTGTAAAAAATACGACCTCCGAATTTGCTTGCGTTGCGGACTGAAATATGGTACAATACATGCAAGAAAACTTCGAGGTGCGAAATGTACAGTCTTTCTTGCTGAATTTATCTGCCATAAGAAATGAGGGCGCAGTGCGCTCTTCGGCCTTGTGGCGACGCAAGAAAGTTTACTCTGTATTTTTTCGTTAGCGCGCACCCGAATTGTTTTTCAGGGTAGCGATTGAGTTATGAGATAACTTTCTCATAGCTCTTTTTTTTGTTGTAAGGAGGTTAAAATTATGGCGATAATAAAAGTGGAAAATTTAACGTTTGCTTATCCGTCAAGCTACAGAGACGTATTTGAAAACGTAAGCTTTCAGCTCGATACGGATTGGAAG
>JAIEBL010000231.1 GCA_029069015.1 Clostridiales bacterium | reverse complement strand
GGGTGCGGCGCGTTCAATCCCGTTTTGGTGGAGTGACTCTGAGTGATTGCGCCCGATTTGATCGAGGACCTGAAAATCATATCGCGCGGCGAAGCGGAAGCCCACGATCTGAGCGAGTCGGTGCAGTCCATGTTCAAGGTGGACGGCACGGACGTTACCCGCCGCATGGTCAAACTCATCGAGCACGAGCGTATGAAGTTCAAATACCTGGCGGACATATCCCACGAAATCACGTTCGAGTACGTGGCGCTTCCCGAAATGATCAAGCTTTCGGATTGGAGCGCGGAATCGCTTCGTCTGCCGTCGAGTATCGTAAATCCGCTCGAAAACAACGATTGGTGCAAGATTTTTCCGCCCGAACATTTCAAAGAGCTTCTCGGCGACATTCGCGCCACTACGCCGCAAAAGGAAGTGGTCACGCGACAGTTCGTTCTCAACACGGGCAGCGGGGAGCGGTGGAACAAGGTGATTGCAAAAGCCATGTGGAGCGAGGACGAACCGCCGCAGCTCGAAGGCGCGATTTGCAAGATCATCGACGTAAACGATACCACCGTAACGCTCAAGCAGCTTGAACGGCGTGCCGAGCACGATGCGCTTTCGGGCCTCTTTAACCACGACGCGGCAAGGCGGCGCGTGCAAAAACTTCTTTCGGCAAAGATGGGCTCGAAGTATGCGTTGCTGCTTTTCGATATCGACGATTTCAAGCAAGCGAACGATAAGTTCGGGCATTTGTTCGGCGACAGCGTTATCGAAACGGTGGCGGACCGCATACGCAAGAATACGCGCAACACCGATATCGCGGCGCGCTTGGGCGGCGACGAGTTCATGATTTTTATGGAGTACGGCGGCACGGACATCAAACCGCTCGTAGACCGTATTTTCAGAAAGCTTATGGGCGATTACCGCGATTTCAATATTCGGGTGAGTATGGGCGTTGCGTGTGCCGAAGACGACGGCTGCGACTTCGATACCCTGCTTGGGCAAGCGGACGCGGCGATGTATTCCGTCAAGAAAAACAAGAAGGACGACTATGCATTTTACCGCAAAGGCATGAAGCTGGGCGAGGTCCGCTCGTTTACCCTTAAAGATCACAAGGAGGGGGAAGACGTATGACGGTGCAGGAATGTTACGCTGCTTTCGGCGGGGACTTCGACGACGCGGTCGGACGCCTTAGGAGC
>JAIEBL010000230.1:2310-2729 GCA_029069015.1 Clostridiales bacterium | reverse complement strand
ATTCAAAAGCAAATTAAAAAGAGCGGGACGCCCAGCCTTGATTGCGACTATTGGCAGGAAAAGGGGTGGCTCGGGAAAAACCGCCCGTGGAAGAAGCGTAAGCCTGTAGCGTAAACAACGCGTACAAACGGACAATTTGCACGGAACGCTTGCAAAAGCGGCGTTTTCTTTGTATACTGTTTTTATGGCGAAAAAGAATCTGATCATAAGAGACGGCGTGCTTGCGATTTGGCGCGACGGGGATAAAGAACGTCCCGTCGTGCTTTGCAATGTTCGCAAGGACGAGAACGGTCTGATTTTTTCCGCCAGAGACAGAGCGACGAACGCGCTGATCAGGCGTAACGGCAGACCCAAGCAGTGGATCGGCGACGCCGTCAATTTGGGTACGTTCGTGATCGAGAATCCCGAATATGAGGAAG
>JAIEBL010000230.1:0-2300 GCA_029069015.1 Clostridiales bacterium | reverse complement strand
TCACGGCGCGACGCGAGCGTAGCAGTGGATGAGCAGAGGGAAGAAAAAGCCGCGCTCAAACAGTTTTTCGCGGAAAACGTACGGCTGGGCGGTTCGACGTTTACGCTCGACGACGAGCAGTTGGCGGCGGTTCTTACCGAGCAGAATACATTGATCACGGCACGCGCGGGGGCGGGCAAAACGCGCGTACTGATCGCAAAACTGATCTATTTATTCGAGCAGCAACACCTTGACGCCAACAACGTTTTGGCGTTCTGTTTTAACCGTGATGCGAGCGTGGAAATTTCGGAAAGATTAAACAATAAATGTCTGGTGCAAGGACAGCCCAAGTACCGCGAGTACGACGTTGCCAAGACCTTTCATGCGTTTTCGCGGGGACTTTTGGGCGTAGGCGGCAAAATCTTAACGAACCGCACGAAACTCATTAAGATGATTATCAACGATTTTCGTAAGAGCGACCCTACGTTTTCGCGCGACGTGTACCGCTTTTTCCGTAAAGATACGTTGCATATCGACCGCAAGAACTTCTATGCCATCGAGTCGTATTATAAGTACATGCGCAACAGCGTATACGTTACGCTTTGCGGCGAAAAGGTAAAGTCGAAGTACGAAAAGTACATTGCCGATTATTTGTTCGAACACGGCAATGCATACGTATACGAAAAGAGCTTTTATCCGTATAAAATATCCTTCGAGCATGCGACGCTTAAGCCCGACGAAGTGAAGCGGTGCGTGGCGTTTATCGGCGACCGGAAGGAAACCGTGCCCGACTTCTATTTGCCCGAATACAATACGATTTGGGAACATTGGGCGGTCACGGGTAACGAGAGCGCAGCGGAAAAAGAGAGCTTTGAAAATTTGGTGGGAGACTACGACGAGTATCTTGCGGGCAAAGATTGGAAACGAAAGTTTTGGAGCAAGTATTGGCGCAAAGGGCTCTCAAGCGGCAACAAGTACAACGTAAGCGTCAAAAGCATCGAGAATCTTATCGAAACCACGAGCCGACAGTTGAACTTGCGCTCGCGGGAAGAGATCGAAGCGCAGATTGAAAGAATCTTGCGCGAGAATAAAATCTACGGAAACAGGCTGCCCGAAAAGGTGCTCATCAACACGGTCTGGGATAAGTGCATCGACGGCTTTACCGTTTTGATCGATCAGTTTATCAACAAGCTCGAACAGAATTATTTCGATGACGTAGAGCAGTTCGTGCGCGCGGCGCAAGCCGTAGCCGACGAGAAGACGCGCATTTACTATCAGCTCGGCTATCGGATATACCGCCGCTATATAGAGATTCTGGCGCGGAGCGACAACGAAGGGCAATACGCTTTTTATAACGAGTACGACTACGATTTCAATCAGATCATCTATGCGTGCAGTCAGAAAATCTTACGCGGGGAAGCTGACGACAAGATCAGTAAGATTCGCTGGATACTCATCGACGAGTATCAGGATTTCAGTCGCCTGTTCGATTATCTGATCGATGCGATTTTGCAGCGGAACGGAGGGATACGCCTCTTTTGCGTGGGCGACGATTGGCAAGCCATCAATCGGTTCGCGGGTTCGGACATCAAATATTTCAGAAATTTCGCGAATCGGTACCCGAACGCCAAGCTTCTGAACATCACGACGAATTACCGAAGCGAAAACCACATCGTGCAATTTGCCAATAAATTTATGAACCGTTGCGGCGTGCTCGGCAGTCGCCCCAAAAGTTATACGGGCAATCGCGGTATCAGCACGGAAACGGATATTTCCGAAACGTATATCGGAAAGTTCGACGACAACAACCTGTACTTAAACCTTTTGGAAGAGAACGAACACAACAAAGTGGAAAAGGCGCAGTATTTAAAAGCCTGCCGCGATATTATTCAGAAAAACCCGAGTCACACGGTGCTTATTCTCAGTAGGAGCAATACCGTTTTGGGCAAGGACCTCGAAGAGTTCGAGGTTGCGTTGAAAGCGTTGTGTCTGACTTTTATGACGGCAGAGGAATACGCGCGCCGCATATTTGTCAAGACGGTGCACCGTTCCAAAGGCGAAGAAGCCGACACGGTGATTCTATTAAACGTCAACGAGGGCGTTTTTCCCGTGTTCCATTCCAACAACGACCTTTTCGAAGTTTTCGGGCAAACGACCGAAGACGCCGTCGAGGACGAGGAAAAGCTTTATTACGTGGCGTTGACGCGCGCAAAACACAACTTGCATATTTTATACGAAGCGAAAAGCAAATCACCGTTTATTATGAGTTAAAGAACGGATAGCGCAAACAATATAAAGGAGAGACAACCGTGTATAAGAAC